>JAQWNP010000004.1 GCA_029268515.1 Phycisphaerales bacterium
GCACCAATCACGGCATCGTCACCCGATATCGAAACGCTCTCACCGAAAATGTCCCATTCCGCCCCATCGGAGGCGATCAGCTTCGCCGCCTCAAACCAGTTGCCAGCGCCATCGCGCTCAAAGACATACGCGCTGCCGGAACGACTACCGTTGCCGTCGTCATAAACCGCGCCGACCACGGCATAACCACCTGAGATTGCAACGCTAACGCCGAAGAGATCACCGCTGGCGCCATCAGAGGCGGTCAGCTTCTGTACTTCCGACCAGTTCCCCAGTTCATCGCGCTCAAAGACATACGCACTTTCGGAAGAAATATTGAGTCTGGAACGCGATCCGATCACTACATAGTTACCTGAGATCGAAACGCTACCGCCAAAGTAGTCCTCTGCATCGCCATCGGAGGCGATCAGCTTCTGGACTTCATTCCAGTTACCCAAGCCATCGCGCTCAAAGATATACGCGCTTCCGGAATCAGGCCCGGTGTCGTCGTCGTGCGGCGCTCCGATCACGGCATAGTCACCTGAGATTGAAACACTAAAGCCGAAGTAGTCTTCTGCCGCTCCATCAGAGGCAGTCAGCTTCTGGACTTCATTCCAGTTGCCTGCGCCATCACGCTCATAGACATACGCGCTGCCGGAAGAAGATCCGTTGTCGTCGTCCCAACCCGCGCCGACCACCGCATACTCACCAGAGATCGAAACGCTACCGCCGAAGAAGTCATCATCAGCAGGCGAGGTCTGCTTCGCCGACTGTATCCAGTCTCCATCACCATCGCGATCAAAGATATAAGCACTGCCAGAATTAGTTCCTTTGTCGTCATCATCAGGCGCGCCGACCACGGCATAACCACCTGAGATTGCAACGCTACGCCCGAAGTTGTCATAGCCCGCCCCATCGGAAGCGATCAGCTTCGCAGCTTCAGACCAATTGCCTTGGCCATCACGCTCATAGACATACGCGCTGCCGGAAGAATATCCGTTGTCGTCGTCCCAACCCGCGCCGATCACGGCATAGTCACCTGAGATTGAAACGCTGTAGCCGAAGTAGTCACCAGCCGCTGCATCAGAGGCGGTTAGCTTTTGCGCCTCTGACCAGACGCCCGCTCCATCACGCTCAAAGACATACGCACTGGCGGAGTAGCTGCCGTCGTCGTCATCACCGTACGCACCAATCACGGCATAGTTACCTGAGATCGAAACGCTACCGCCGAAGTAGTCTTCTGCCGCCCCATCGGAGGCCGTCAGCTTATTTACTTCAGTCCAGTTCCCATCGCGATCGTGCTCGAAGATATACGCGCTGCCGGACCAAGTCCCGTTGTAGCCACCGCCAATCGCGCCGATCACGGCATAGTCACCTGAGATTGAAACACTCCAGCCGAAACGGTCATTGTACGCCCCATCGGAGGCGGTTAGCTTGGCTACTTCATTCCAGTTACCATCACCATCGCGATCGAAGATATAGGCGCCGCCGGAATAAAAATCGTTGCCGTGTGCTAGGTCCGCACCAATCACGGCATACTCACCTGAGATTGAAACGCTACGGCCAAATCGGTCATTTTCCGCCCCATCAGAAGCAGTCAGCTTTTGGACTTCATTCCAGCTACCCGCTCCATCACGCTCAAAGATGTATGCACTGCCGGAGGAGTAGTTGTCGTCTTCCTCGTACGCGCCGATCACCGCATAATCACCTGAGATTGAAACGCTAAGGCCAAATCGGTCATTTTCCGCCCCATCAGAAGCAGTCAGCTTTTGGACTTCATTCCAGTTACCCAAGCCATCGCGCTCACAGATATAAGCACTGCCGGAATTGCTCCCGTTGTCGTCGTCTAACCATGCTCCGACCACGGCATAACCACCTGAGATTGCAACGCTACGGCCGAATTGGTCCCCTGCCGCCCAATCGAAGGTCGTCAGCTTCGTCTCGGTGACGTCTTGCCCATACACACCACTACTGATGGCCAGTAACAAAAAATACAATACGCCACGTGCTGCCATGTTTTTTCACTCCAAGAAGCTCTCTTCCTCTCCACGCCCTTCTTATAAAAGGACAGCTACTAGAATACCATGCGATATTGGCTCGTTAGTGCGGTATTTGAGGTTCTCGAGCGACATCCAGGCTTCCTGATCAGCGCTCGTTGCTGGGCGACTTCTTTGATCCGCCGGCGGGCGCTGCACGCAGCGGCGCATTGCAGTCATTGCCATAGTTGATCAGGAACTCAGAGAAGTCGTCGATGTCAACGTCTTGATCGCCGTCGAGATCAGCTGAGAGACCTGCACCAGCCTGACCAAACTGAATGAGGAATGCCGTGAAGTCGAGAAGGTCTACAACATTGTCCAGAACAATGTCGCCAGGGCATACAAAGCATGCTTCCGAATCACATACAACACCATGTCCCAGATACAGACCGTTTGCTATCAGGCAGGTGTCCTCATGTACCGGAATACATATGCCATCAACACAACACCCGCCCGTTATTCCACTGACAGAACTATAAGACTGCACCCGACCATCACCATCGAGAACAAAGTCATACCTAATGCCATCGTGATCAAAACCATCAACACGACCATTTCCATCACGCAACAAGAGCACCGGCTCTCTTGTGAGCATTCCTGTCGTGTCTGATGTATAGAACCATGTCACTGATGAACCCTGCGAATACGTGTCTGCGAAAAATAGAGCCTGGTTGATAGGATCTAACCGCCCTTGATCAAATCGAGTCATTCCTAATTCCATGACAACCGAGCTCTTCACAAACCATTGATTAGCAATCGATGCAAAGAACTCTTGAGGTGCAGCAACGAAGTATCCATCATCGATCATACTTTGTAGGTAATTCATAGACTCCTCGCCCGCATCCGAAATGAGCTGCATCTTTCGTTCACTCCACTGCTCATCTTTGGCTGCGATGACATCAACAACATGATTTGCCTCATGCGCAACCACCTCAACAAATCCATCGCTGGCCTGTGGCTGAACATCTGAAGGAAATGGATTTCCAGAGACTTGTCCAACGTCCATACAAAATACATTGACGCCATTGCCCATACCACGCAGATTGATTATGCCAGGTGCACCACCTAAACAATCGATCGCTGATATCGAGTTGAGTGTCAACATTCCCTGTGGTGTTAGATCACACAGATCATCAATCATTTGAATTTCAGGGATATCAAGCTGGTCATTTTCGAGCAGCAACATATTGTATTTCATAAATAACGACTGCCTCAATCCTGCCAACTGACCGAGATCCGAAATTTCTTGCTTCTTTTCATCAGTGAGCTCTAAGCTGTCACGCCATGTCAGCCAGGCCCGCTCACGAACCCAGGCACTCACAGACTCTATCTCTTCATCAAATGAACCCCATCGAGCGTAGTAGTCTGGCCATTGTTCCATAAGGGCCTTGTAGGCCTGATATACGTTCTCCCGATCTGGGTGATCCCAGGCAAAGTTCTTTGTAGGAATTGCCAGAGTTGCATGCGCCTCTAGGAACGAGTCCCTCTGAGCTGGGTTGGTTTCAAGAATGCTCGGCAATTGACTGCCATAAACATCGTGCATCTGCATGATTCGTTCAATACTCTCTGGAACACTCATGGGGTTCAGATCGAAGTAGAACGAGTCAAATGCATTGGTGTTGTATTTCTTTAACCACCGGGCACCAAAACGATGGCCCAGTTGATTCATGGGATATTCTTCCATGGAAGTATTGTCATAATAGTGGTCCCATACCCAACCAAGTCCCGTGAGGCATAATCGGCCTCCGTCATCGACCCAGTGTTCGATGGCATCGATCTCATCCTCAGTAATCTGCCCCTTCGCATCAGCAATGATCAGTGCAGTGTATTGCTGGAGCGATTCTTCGGTGATTGGCGATGGAATTGGCACCATGTCAATGCCAACTGTCGAGGCAAGACTCTCGAGATCCGTAGTGGATGGAGCATATTCATTGTGCCCCGTTGTATATCCAATAATTGACTCGCCATCCGCAGTCAGATATGAAATCACATTGAGATTTAACTCCCAATTATCGTAAAGCTCAAGCTGGCCACATAATACTCCTCCATCGACTATCACTCGACCCTGACCTACTTCAGCAGCCATGAGCACTAACGATGGAAACGCTATGTCGCTATCCGCACCAACAAGTGGGATCCACATGTCATTTTCTGGGTAAATGGTGCCTGGTGTTCCTTCTTTACCAACCTGATTAAGACCACATACGATTTGCGAAAACTCACCTACGACTCGTTGGCATTCGTCCGGAACTTCATCTTGATCGCAATCCAAGCTGTTACCAGAATAGAGATCGCACAGATCTAACACCCCATTGGAGTTGCAATCAACAAAGATATGACACTCATCTGGAACAAGATCCTCATTGCAGTCGAGACTGCTTCCTTCACCAATGTCGTGCCAATCTAAAATCCCGTTGTCGTTGCAATCATCACATAGCTCGAAAAAGACATTACCACCAGCATCAGTCCAGTCATCTGAACTAAAATGACCTCCTACATTGCCACAGAACACAGATGACGCAACATGTGGCCAGTATGCATCTCCTTGGGTTGCCATAAAAATAGCTGCGCCACAGTTGCTTAGATTGTCTTCAAATATGCACCGATCAAACACTGCGTTACACAACCAAGCAGATACTGCCCCGCCACAACCCCCCTCCTGAGATTGGTTAGCCACAAATCTACAATCGGCAACACTTGGATTGGCCTCTGCCCCGGCAATGCTCATGCCACCACCCCAGACAGCTGTGTTATTACGAAACTCACATTGCTCGATCGAAGCAGAGCAATTAGAAATACGTAGGCCTCCACCAGCATAGCCTGCCGAATTATTTTGAAATACACAGTTTCGTACTGTGATGGATGCGTCAAGCAACATGCCTCCCCCATCACTGTTCCCTAAACCATTGACGAACGTAAAGCCTTCAATAATCGTGTTCGTTGACGTAGTGGAATCACAATAAAGACCTCGTCGAGCGTTTTGTCCGTCGATGATCGTTGAGTTGACTACACTCGGATTAGTTGGATCAGAGCTTCGAAGCGTAACTGCTTGATCAGGCATATTCACAACATGGCCATCTTGTGTGGAGGTGTACGTGCCGGGTGCGACAACGATCTCATCGCCGTTGCTCGCAGCAGCGACCGCATCTTGAATCGTCGAGTACGCACAACCAGTCGGACAGACTTCTAGTGTGCCTGAATACAGATCGCTAGCAGGCAAACAGACCACTACCAGAGCCAAACCTAGCACGCATTTCATAGGTGATACCCCTTTGTACTGTCACGATTCTCTCTTAGAGATCTGGGCCAAATCTACTACTAGAATACCATGCGATATTGGCTCGTTAGTGGTGTATTTGAGGGGCTCTTCAGTACCGTCGGGTTAATTCCCGGCGGTCTTTTTTTATGGTGCTGAGAAGGTTATTATCTCGCCGTTGATGACCAACGCGCCAGTACCATCAAAACTCGCACCAAGTATCGCAACTGCCGCCGCGTCCTCGTTAGCGCAGACCAACTCGCCACCAAATGGAGACGCCCTGAGTTGCCCAATTAGCTTCTCCTCCTTGTTGAGGATAGCCAACTTACCACCATAATCTGGATCCGCAGTAAGTTCCGCACCCCACTTTCCGTCCTTGTTAGCGATGGCCAACTTGCCACCCTCTGGATTCACACCAAGTCCCACAACTCGCTTCTCGTCCTTGTTGTTGATGGCCAAAAAGCCACCATCTGGAGTCAAAGCAAGTTCCGCACCCCACTTTCCGTCCTTGTTAGCGATGGCCAACTTGCCACCCTCTGAATTCGCACCAAGTCCT
>JAQWNP010000005.1 GCA_029268515.1 Phycisphaerales bacterium
GAGTTCCAGTTGGCAGGCCTCGCATTTTGTTTGGCTTTCATCGTAAGCACGATTCAGGCAACGGCGACAGAGTCGGATACCGGCACGTTCAATACTGGTTTTTATATTGGCTTGGGCAATGAACACCAACATACCAATCGCAAAGATAGGCACGGCAAAGAGCATTGTGAATTCGAATATAAGAATCGCTATGGCCGGAGAGGAACCATCCGATATCATGAACAAACTATCTATAGACATCATAGTTAGAGCAGTAGAAACGGCGATGCAAATAAGGCTGGTAACAAGCCAACGCCAGTTGATTGATGTGCGCGATACTGGGTTCACCTGCTGCCAGACCATTCGGCGCTCCTGAGGCGAGCGACATTGAGCCAGGGCAGCCCGAAGCCGAGGGCGGCTCAGGCTGGCGACGCTCCGGATGCGGTCATACGAATCAAAGTCATCATGAATGATCGAGTTGCATTCCCGACATGTTGAGACTGTGTTTGATTGAGCCCGCTGTCCACAACTGTCACATACTCTCACATTCATGATCATTAAGACCGTTAAGAGACGAAACACAAAGCAAATTGCCAAGAAAAACCAACCACAAGAGACAAAGACGAGCGACAAGACGCCCTTAAAGATCACCATGGGAAAACCGGGATCGTCTAATTTTAAAATGACTACCGCAATGCTGAGGCCAGAAATAAAGCCAACCAAAGCAATGGAAGATGCAGTCCATGCAATCTGCTTTGGACCAAAACGCATCTCCCGCCGTATCACCCGCCGCTCACTGGTGGTCAAGCCTTGCAGCTGAATCGGTCGAAACCACAACCACGACCATGAACGAGGTGGCTTAGTCTCAGCCGAATTGTCGCTACCTTCTTGAGTCATTGCACTTGGTATTGTACTGTCCATCAGTTCGCATCTTTACTTCGCTTTCTTTTTACCCTCGACTGGCTTGCCACACTCAGAACATGTTTCGGTATGCATACTCGCCGCGCGATAGCCACAGCGCACACAAATAGGGATACCCAGCTTTCGGATATCAGCGCGTACTTTCCGTCTATATGCGTAAGACCCATGATATATTGCCTTCCATATTAGGCTGTAAACTAAAAATGCCAGACCTATGGACAGATAAATTGTGAGGTAAGTAGAATTAAAAGGCGATGTGAGAACAAATGCCACGCCCGCGATAATTACAAGCAAAAGTGAAGACGCAACAACAAATCCAACCATCATTTTTCGGTTTTGTCGCTTCACCTGCTGCCGCATCTTGCGCGTCGGCAGCAGGCGCAGTTCATCAACGCGAAATGGATTGAGCTTCATAGGCATCAATAGTAACGACCAAACGGGTTTGACGGCGATGCTTACCATGGCTCACCAGACTGGTCTTCGTTGCATGTCATTGGACAGTCTGTGTTTGCTGGATCGTCTGGTTTATCACAATAATCGCCACTAGCACAGAATTTCCAGAACTCTTCATCCATAATGTCCTGATCATTTTCACAGGAGCTCATACCGCCGTTTTCAAGAGCGAGAAAGATCTCATTGGTAAGTACGCCACCGCCAAATGCAATTATAGCACCGCCCCAGCCCCAGCCCAAAGGCGTCAACACAAGCGCACCGCCGAACATCATTAATCCGAAGGAAAACAGTGGCCTAAAATTTTCCCAAAATCGACAGCTTGCCGCCGCTGCCAGTTTTTCACCAAGTTCACAGTCGCATAGAGGGCAATAGCCCGCAAGAGGATAATTCGATTGCGCAGGACACCGTTTGCAAAAGCAGGCACCTTCAATGGCCGGGGTGAAGTAAAAGTGTTGAAAATACTCAACTGGAAAGTCATTGGTTGCGGCAACCCAGTCAACGATCGGCACAAAGGCAGCGTCACCCGCGCCCCTGCTCGAGCCGACGGTCTCTGTGAAGGCAATACCCTGTATCAATGCACTGCCACCAAATTCAGGATTGATGATCCGGGCGACGAAGCCATGGTTCTCCTTGAGCTGACCCATGGGATAATTAACACCCAGCATTGTTAATAGCTGCTGAGTCAAACCGCCTTTCCAAATCTCTTTTTCAATATGAACGACTTCGAGAAGAAATGGCCGTTCTACTCCGTCGACAAAGGCATGGCCAACGTAGCCTCCAATATCGTCAATTGGGCTGTTTAGTTCATAGATGATTGGAACGCCCGAAGGATCAGACGCACCTAAAAACACATCGTTACAGAGCTGATTATGAACTTCTGCAAGTTCAGTCAAAGCATTCCTTGTCTTGGGATTGAAGTCAGTTTCGGTCGCAACTGATCCAGTGGCAACTGAACTATTCTGCCTGTCGGCAAAGGCTGGAATATTCCATGCATCTACAAATATCAGGTTCAAGACCAAGATCATCAGTAACGCTACGTTTCCACACTTGACGAAATCTTTCATTGAGATGTGTCCTTATGGCCCCCACAAGTTGTTTGGATATGCTGAATGCCAAACTAACCGTCCATAGAGAGACCGCCGAAAAAGCAGCGCAAAAACATTCGAGCCGCGCTTTCACCATTGAGAAATTCCGCATGCCTTTTTAAGGTGTGGTCATCTGAGCCCACTAAGCTCAAGGAAATCTGAGACCAGGGCGCGGTCTTTGCGCCCTGCCCCGCTACGATTGCGTTTGCAACACGCCAATACACAAACAACCCCGGCTTTGAAACCGGGGCTGTTGGTGTTGTTCTATTCAGTACCGTCGATCTTAGATCCGTCAAGAAAGTGGAATGATGATGGCAAACCTTGGTTCGTCTCCGATGACACGTGTGGAATGGCCCGTGCCATGGGTATCCTCAGCGAGCAACACAGTTCCAGGACCATATTGCTTAAGCGTCCCATCCGGCGTGCCCAGTTCGATAGAGCCGGTCAACGATATGCTGTATTGGCGCCTTGGAGCCGTATGGAAGTCTAAGAAATAACCCGCTTCATACTCACGAAATGAAATACCTGTTGTTTGCTCCATGGCAGTGGCAAGACCATGTGCACCTTCAGTGTCCCGGAATTCCTTCATCTCGAACTCCCGTTCCTCTATGACAGATGTTCCATCCGGCCCTGTGTATACATGCACAAATTTAGGCATTGCTTACTCCGTCGAAAGCCGGCAAACTATTTCCTGACGGTCTTTTTTTATGGTGCTGAGAAGACTCGCTTCCCGTCCTTGTTATTGATCATCACCTCGCCACCATCTCGATTCGAAAACAGTATCGCAGCTCGCTTCCCGTTCACGTTCTTGATGTTTAACGCGCCACCAGCTTCATACGCATGGAGATCAACGGCTAATGTGCCATCTTCCATGTAGATACGCAATCGCCCATCGCCATCTGAGTCTCCATAAAGTTCAGCGCAGATGTTGCCTGCACTGTTATAGAGTTCAACTTGGCCGTCGCCGCCACTGTCGGAATAAAGCTTCGTCGTCATTTTGCCGGCTTTGTTGATCTTGATGGCGCCATCATTGACCGTCAGTGATGTACAAGTGAGGTTTGTGAAGTTGCCACTTGTGGGTCCTTGCATACTCGTTGCTGCCAGTGCAATACCTGCAACGAATAAACAGCCGAAGCCGTAGAACATGCGTTTAAATGTTCTGGATTGCTTGGCAAGTGCAGCATCCAGTGTCTTGACCTGGGCCTTCAGTACGTCGATTTCGCCTGGTTGTGTGGTCACAGTGTGATCCCCTTTATAAGTGTGCATACTCTCCATCTGTTCAATGTACAGAAAAGTAACCTCCAAGTGTTATTGAAAACACACTTAAACAAACAACCCCGGCTTTGAAACCGGGGCTGGTGTTGTTCTATTCAGTACCGTCGGGTTCATTCCCGGCGGCTTCTTTTATGGTGCTTTGAAGGTTATTGCCTCGTCCTTGCCGTAGATGTCCAACGCGCCACCACCATCTGGATCCGAACCAAGTCCCACAACGATCTCTCCGTCCTTGTTGTTGATGCCCAACAAGCCACCATCTGGCTGCGCACTAAGTCCGGCAACTCGCTTCCCATCCTTGCTGTTGATGCCAAACAAGCCACCAGCTGCATTCGCATCCATTCTGGCAACTATCTTCCCGTCCTTGTTAAAGATGGTCAAGACGCCATTAGTTGCACCTTCTACAAGTGCCGCCATTACCTTGCCTTCATCATCAACGACCTGAAACGCCTTCGCTTGAATCACATTCGGTACGCCTTGCATACTGGTTGCTGCCAATGCAATACCTGCAACGAGTAAACAGCCGAAGCCGTAGACGATGCGTTTAAATGTTCTAGATTGCTTGGCAAGTGCAACATCCAGTGTCTTGATCTTGGCCTTCAGTATGTCGATTTCGCTTTGTTGCGTATTCATGGTGTGAGCTCCTTGTAGGCACCATCTTACCAAAGCGCAGATCTGCTATCCGTCCAGTATCTCTGGTTCAGCTATTGATGATCGGTATCGACTGTAGGCCTAACTGATCTTTTCGTGCCTCATCAAATCGACTGCCTTGCCACACTCAGGACACTTGTCTTCATTGAGAGCCTGTGGCCCTAAGACGTGACCACACTCAAGACAAACTTTGCCATTGCTCTCTTCTAATAGTTGTATCAGCTTCGCACTTTGTATTACAAATAAGCCACTGAGCATGACAAAAGTATTTGGCAGCCTGATAAGCAAGGTATTGGCAAGTAACCCAGCCGCCACGATAGCCAACATAATTACGCCAACTAAATAGTAAGGCGCACTATCGACAATATCAAAGCCAAACAAACCAATAACACCCGCAGTAACCAATGCCAAATTAAACCAATAATCTGACCAGAAGCCATCGCGGCCATCATTCAGAACGGTCTTTTTTGCAACCTTGAAGTAGTTACTCTTTTTGATTCGTAGCCAGACAACAACAAAGCTAATGATTCCCACAGGCATCCCAAAACTAAGCACTAATACGATTGAATCAACATAGTTGTCCCACGCACTGACAGAGGGTGAACGCGGACTTGATAGGTATATCAGCAGTGCAAGCCAAAAGGCGATGAAAGCAACCCACACGAGGTGACTCAGAAAGATCACCCATCCAGTGATGACCGGCTTATATTTGTCAGGCTTCGTCTGGGTCATTGCGTGGACTCAATCATATCGAATGTAGTCCTCACTTGGCCTTATCTATGAGCTACTCTTCTCACTATTAATCTCGTTGATAAGCATGTCTATCTCTGCCGCATGCGGTCCGTTAGAATCGTAGAGCAGGGCTGGCTTAATAACGATGCCATGGACCATTGTCGCAGTCCAGACCTTGTCTCCATCCATCCACAGAATAAAGTTATCTGCGAGTTCAGATGCCATATCACGATATTTCTTCTGTGCAGCCGGCGTTAAGCCAAAGTCGACCATCACATGATTCTCCATCGCCGGCCGTTTCGTCGCGCTGATCAAATCAGATTGTGCCACAAGAGGCACAGAACTGCGATACAGAGGAAAGTCGATATTGCTCGCGACGCACTTCACAGAGTATTGATCACTTGGATCCATATGCGCAATGAACGCTCTTAAGTCTCCCGAAGGCTTCGTCCCATGCAAAGCCTGGGATGAACTGTGAGCTGGATTGCCTTGGCATGAAGTCATGAGCAGGCTGGCAATTCCAAGCGCGACTAAAAGAACAGATCTTAACAGAGGTGTCATGGTTTTTTCTTTTTGATAGGACTGAAGTGCCTGGCAGATTCGTTCACCGGACCAGGCCACGCCGAATTCTTTGATCCGCCGGCGGGCGATGCACGAAGCGGCGCCGTGCAGTCGTTACCGAAGTTAACCAGCAGTATTGAAAAGTCGGCGAGATCAACAATGTTGTCACCGTTGAAGTCAGCTGCGCTACTACCAGTCGTACCGTAGTCGACCAGCAGCTGTGAAAAGTCTGCCAGGTTCACAACCAGATCGCCTGTGGCATCACCAGGGCAGACAGGTGCCGGCTCGATTTGGTAGACATACGCGCTGCCGGAAGAAGATCCGTTGTCGTCATCATAAGGCGCGCCGATCACGGCATCGTTACCTGAGATCGAAACTTTCCAGCCGAACCAGTCACCTTCCGCACCATCTGATGCGATCAGCTTCTGGACTTCAATCCAGTTGCCCGCTCCATCGCGCTCAAAGATGTAAGCGCTTCCGGAATTAGACTCGGTGTCGTTCTCATCTCCAAGCGCGCCGAGTACCACAAAGTCACCTGAGATCGAAACGCTGTAACCGACGTAGTCCCCTGCATCGCCATCGGAGGCCGTCAGCTTCTGGACTTCATTCCAGCTACCAGCGACATCGCGCTCAAAGACATAGGCACTGCCGGAAAAAGATCCATTGTCGTCGTCATAACCCGCACCAATCACGGCATCGTCACCCGATATCGAAACGCTCTCACCGAAAATGTCCCATTCCGCCCCATCGGAGGCGATCAGCTTCGCCGCCTCAAACCAGTTGCCAGCGCCATCGCGCTCAAAGACATACGCGCTGCCGGAA
>JAQWNP010000007.1 GCA_029268515.1 Phycisphaerales bacterium
TTGACTGGCGTGGTCTGTTTGGCCAGATAGACGACACCAAAGCCACCTTCACCGAGCGCATCGATAATGGTATAGGGGCCGATGGTTTCACCGCGGGCAAGCGTCATTCGTTGTGATCTGTCTGACGAGCTCTTGTGATCAGCGACGGTCTTCGTCTGCTGCTCGTTGAAGCGCAGCAGTTCGAGTACGTCGTTACACAGATCCGTGTCATCACCACATGCTTTGTCTAGGAACGCCCGTTGCTCTTGTTGAGGTAGATCAATGACTTGCATGAACAGTTCATGCACACGCTTGTCGTGATCATGTTGATCAGGAGCGTTTGTTTGATCAGGCATAGCTAAACAATTCTAAAAAAAGTGTGTAAACATTTTGGCCTACTCTTTTTCGAGCTCTTCAAGCTGGGCTCGATATTGGGCGGCTCGCTTGATATTGCCGGCATCCTGATAGGCATTAATAAGATCGTTGATGTAAGAACGGATGTCCTGACTCCGTGGGCTTTCTGGCCCATGAAACATCTGTACTTCTTTAAAGGCCTGTTCTAAAACTGGACCAGCTTTGTCGAGCTGCCCATCGAGAAAGAGGCAGCGTCCATAAGCGCCGCGGACGATGGCCGCAATCGGTCGATAGCCCTGAGCCTCTAAGCCCGCCAATGCTGGCTCGTAGAGGCTGATTGACTCTTCGTATTGGCTGGTTTCACGTAAGAGTCTTGCCAGCGCTTGCATGGTGATTAGTGTCTCAATTTGATCTGGTGCTTGGGCCTGTTGCGTTTGAAGGACTTGGCGAAGCAGCGGTTCAGCTTTGGCAGACTGTCCCGACTCCTCATAGAGGTCAGCCAACGCGCGCCTGGTTTTAAGTGAAAGGGCATCATCAGGGCCGAACGTGGCTGTGATTTGCTCGACGAGTTCGATGAGCATTGCTTCAGCACGTTGGTCTTGCTGGAGTGTGTCCAGGGCAACAGCCCAATTGAGTTTTAAGAAATAGGTGTCACGGGCTTCTGGGCCGTTGAGTTTTTCACTGAGCTTGGCGCCGCGTTCAAAGCGTTGTGCGGCTTGCTGGTACTGTCCGCTGTTGTAATACCAAGCGGCGAGATTGTTGAGGTTCGCAAGTGCCTCTTCACTTTCATCGCCATACATTTCGTCAATCACATCGCCTGCCGTCTGCAAGTACTCGGCGGCTTGTTCCATTTGGCCTTGTTCAGTACAGACCGCACCCAGAGTATTCATCAAGTCAATCGTGTGGGGGTGAGCTCTTCCCAGGCGGCGCATTTGCTGCTCAAGTGCCCATTCAAGCATTTCTGTTGCTTGGTCGAGGCGGCCTGCGGTGTAGTGAATGATCGCCAGTTCATTGGCAGCGTTGAGTGCTGAGTCGGTCTCACCTCTTTGACGTGTGTCTTGCCATGCCTTCTCGGCAAGTTTAAGGGCCTCATCGAGTTCGCCGCGCTCCCGGAGCATGATGGCAAGATTCACTGCAACCTGTGATTGGATATTTGGTCGCATGAATTGTTCTGTGGCCTGTGCTTCGATTGAAGCCGGCGTTTCTTGGCTGTCTTTGAACCCGGTACCGACGGTCAGTTGAGACATTTCGGGGCCAAGCAGACTGGCGTTGGGTCGTTGATCCACATTCGGCGGAAGGTCTATTTGTGTTTGTGGTTTTTCTTTCGCCAGCAGTGCTCGATAAATGGACTCCGCCTCTTCTGTTTTTCCCTGCTGATGTAAGAGGCTGGCAAGACCATTGGCCGTCATCATGGTCTCAATGTCATCTGGGCCATTGGCTTCGATTTGCTTTTCGAGTACATGGCGGAGCATTGACTCTGCAAGATCTATCTCACCAAGTTCTGCTTTGGATTGTGCTAAGGCAGCTTGGATCGATAGTGTCTTGGGATGATTTGGCCCATTAACTTGCTGGCGTAGTGTCAGGGCTTTGGTCATTTGTTGGGCCGCGGCTTCGAAGCGAGCGAGTCCAAAGTAAGCGCGTCCCATGGTGGTGCGGATGCGAGCCTCAAGCTCAGGCTCATCTGTAAAGTCTTCATCGATGTGCTGCATGGCCTGATCAAGCACTTCAATAAATGGTTGTTCTGCTCTGAATTGATCTGGCCCTGCGCCCCTTAAGCGTGGATCAATAGCGCTGAAGAGACGGTTATTCAAATAGCTAAAGATCAGTTGCGTTCGCTGCATTTCTTCGGTTGCTCTAATGGCTTCTTCCGTCGCTTGTTGTGCCGCCTCCTTTGCTTCATTGGACTTCAGTTCAGCAATCTGCCGCTGTTGCTCAAGTTGATCTGCAACTTCTTGCAGCGCGGCATACTGCGCCGTGACTGTTTTTTTCTGAAGTTCAGCCTGATTGGCATTCTCTTGAGCGAGTTTTGCTTGGCGGTCAGCTTCTTTTTCATTAGATGCGGCTCGAACTGCAAAGAGAGATGTTGCAACAATGCCAAGTACGAGCACAATGAAAATAATTGCCGCAGCGATCACTGGGCCCTTGTTGCGTTTAATCAATTTGCGCAAGCGGTAGTTTGCCGATTCAGGGCCAGCTTCAAGCGCATCGCCATCAAGATAGCGATGTACGTCATCGCCCATCTCTTTGGCAGAGGCATACCGTTCGTTGCGTTCCTTGCGCAGCGCTTTGAGTGGGATCCACTCAAGTTCCTTGCGCAGAATACCTCGTAAATGGTCGATACTTGTTGCTCTTAACTGAGCGACCTGGGAAGCATCGTTTGTGTCAATGCTGGTGAGCTTGGTGCTGGGTCTTTGTGGTGTTTGTTCGCGAATGATCCGTTGAATGCCGGCCAGGCCAGCTTCTCGAAGTGTCTGTGACTCAAAAGGTGTGTGGCCAGTCAGTAGTTCATACAGGAGCACGCCGAGGGAATAGACATCGCTTCGGGTATCGATGTCAACGGCGCTCATCTCAGCCTGCTCAGGTGACATGTATTCTGGCGTTCCAATGAGCTGGCCTTGTTGAGTGAACAAGGTGTTTTCTGTCAGCGATTGGCTGGTGGCTTTTGCAATGCCAAAGTCAATGATCTTAGGCTGAGGTTCATCTCGCTCATTGATAATGACCAGAATGTTGGCCGGCTTCAAATCACGGTGGATGACGCCCTTCATATGTGCGTGTTGGATGGCATCACAGACGGCAGCAAAAAGCCGTAGTCGTGTTTGAGTGTTCATTCGATGCCGATCGCAATAGGTTGTGATCGGTTCACCTTGCACATATTCCATGACGAAAAAGGGCCGGTGATCGTCGGTCGTGCCCGCCTCATAGACACGCGCAATACCGGGATGGTTCATCAAGGCCAGTGCTTGTCGCTCAGCCTCAAAGCGCGCGATGACGGCCCGAGTGTCCATGCCTGGTTTGATGATCTTCAGCGCCACACGGCGTTTGACCGGTGCCAACTGATCGGCGAGATAGACAACGCCAAAACCACCTTCGCCGAGCCGGCTTAGTATTTTGAAGTTTCCAACAGTATCGCCGGGCTGCAAACCAATGGGGTTTGATCGCCCACGCACGCTAGGCTGATCAAGCGTGGCATCCGGATCAGGCGTTGGTTTGTCACCAGAACCTTCAGGCATGCCCATCAGGGTACCGCAGGCATGGGCATCGAGGCATTTTTTTATCTATGCAGAGCCAGTTCGCCTGGATATTAGGTGCTTGTGGCGTCATGTTGGACAAGGGAATCAGTTTGATGCCAGGCATCTCCAGGATTGAGCAATGCAATAACCGGAGTGCTTTCCTTGTGTCAGATTGGACTTTGGCGAGCTTTGTTGGGCATTCTTTCGAGCGTCTATATCGGGCTGCGTTGCTTCCTTGGTGGTTCGTGCGTCCATTGGCGGGCCTGGGACATTTGAGTAGAATCTGAATCTCCCTGAGCGTGCGTAGCTCAATTGGATAGAGCATCGGTCTTCGGAACCGAGGGTTGGGGGTTCGAGTCCCTCCGCGCGTGTTTGATCAGCGGCCATGGCCTTGCATATACAGGAGTCTGATTCGTATGGGCATTCTTGAAGGGAAACGCGGTCTGATTGTTGGTGTTGCCAACGAGCATAGTTACGGCACTCATATCGCGACCTCCATTAAGCGTGAGGGAGGTGAATGTCTTTTTACGCATTTGCCTGGCGAAAAGATGGCTCGTCGTTGTTCAAAGGCAATCGAAAAAGTTGGTATTGCTGATCCATGGCTTGAACCTCTCGATGCCTCTAATGATGAAGATCTCGATCGCGTCTTCGACAAGTTGGGTAAGGACTTTGGTTCGATTGATTTCTTGGTGCACTCGATCGCTTTTGCGGATCGTGATTGGCTCAAGGCAGGAAAGTTTGCGGCGACACCACGAGAAGTGTTTAATCAAGCGCTTGATATCAGTGCCTATACCTATATGGCAATGGGTAATCGTGCGGCTCAGATCATGCCCAATGGTGGTGGAATGGTCTCTATGAGTTACTACGGCGCTGAGAAGGCAATACCTGGCTATAACGTGATGGGTGTTGCGAAGTCGGCACTTGAATCAGCAACACGTTATCTGGCGGCTGATTTGGGTGAAAAAGATGTGCGTGTCAATTGCATCTCGGGTGGCCCACTTCGAACGCTCAGTGCAATGGCAGTGGGAGGCTTTGCTGATATTCTTGATTGGGTGCAACAGAAGTCGCCGCTCAAACGCAATGTGACTGGCGGCAATGTCGGTGATACGGCCGCTTTCTTGCTCAGCCCACTGGCTGGTGGCGTGACTGGTGAAGTCATCCATGTTGACTGTGGTTACAGTACGATTGGACTATAGAATCGATCGAAGGGATGAATGTTGCAGGTTTGTGGATCTACGCTCTGGTTGTAGGTCAGTAGAGTTTTTTAGGCGAGAGGGTGATAGTGATGGCGACGATTTATATTGTTGAAGGACCAAATAATGGTGAGGCTTACCTTCTTAGTGAGGGGGAGGTTGTGATTGGTCGTGGGGAGGAGTCGAGCATTGCCTTGGCTGATGAAAAGACCTCTCGCTCGCATTTGAGTGTGAGCTATAGCCATGATTCGAGAAAGCATGTTGCCAAGGATCTGAAGTCAACCAATGGAACTCGATGCAATGGCAAGCTCATGTCGACTGCGACCGTGCTCAGTGATGGTGACCAGCTCGCATTTGGAGATACGGTGATTGAGTATTCTTCAGCAACGTTCGAGTCGGCTGCGGAGGCGAAAGAGGCTCGAACCGTCTCGTCTCGCCAAGGAACCAATACGCTCATGGATAATCAGAACGCAGGCTGGTAGGCAATGGCGGCCCCTGAGGTCAGATGTCCGACAATTGCGAGTCAAAAAGCCAAGCGCCGGGATGATTGAGGTCGCATTCTGGAACGAGGCGTTCTTTCAGCATTTGGGTGAGATGGCTCAGGCCTTCTCGGGTCTGGCTGCTGATGCAGATATCACCATCATCGCATTTGGCAATGTCAGCCATGGTCCTAACCGTGATGTCTGGCGCGCGAGAAAACACCGTATCCAGCCACCCACAGTCAGGCGCGCTTAGTAAAACAACAAGATCTGCACGCGCCACCACTGAAGCGGCTAGTTCGATAGCGCTTGCTTCAATGGGGTCCTGTGTTTGACGGAGACCAGGCGTGTCGTGAACAAGGGCTGTGATGCCGGCGAGATCGATGAGACCGGTCGTATAGTCTCGGGTCGTCCCTGGCAGATGGGTTGCGATCGAGATGGTCCTGCCCATCAGTGCGTTCATCAGTGAGCTCTTGCCTGCGTTGGGTTGGCCGACCAAGGCGATGTGAGCTGGTTGAATCAGGCGATTGAGTCGCAAGCTTCGACTCAGGTCGTCACGATCGAGCACAGGTTTGAGCCGCCAGCGTTTGGGCTGGTCTAGAAGGAGATCAACCGCTAGGCGGCTATTGGCTTTTGCCAGGGTGCGAAGCATCAACGCTTCATAAGCGTCGGCGGCTTCTGGGAAGAGTGATTGGCAGTCGATGTCTTGGGCATCGCTCCAGAGAGCGCCTTGTTCAATGAGCCATGAAGCCAGTCGCTCCACAATTCTTGGCCCACCATGGGGCATAAGCAGTGCGGTCTTTTCTGAGAGCGGTAATGCAAGGCCTTCGTCAATATCTACAAAGTCGACTAAATGTGTTTGGCCCAAACGCAGATCATTTCGCCCGGTCAGCTTGCTGAGTATTGCGGCGCAATCTCCTTGCAGCAAGATGATCGCAACGGCACCTGGAATTGGTGGTGTTGTCAGTGTGGCTCTAACGACAGCTTCAGCTTTCTTCTTGCTCATGTTGATCAGTAGCAAGTGCATGGCGCACGGCCACAGCAATTCCCTCGAGTGTCAGGTCTGGAATCACGCGATCTACAAAGTCATCTTGGTCAAACAACAGTTGACTGTCACCACCTGTGGCCACGACTAATGGATACGCTCGATAGTGCTCTGCATAACGTTCAACAACAACACGAACAAGGCCTCGGATTCCATAGTAGACGCCTTGCAGCATTGCCTCTGCGGTATTTCGGCCAAAGGGTTCGTCATCAGGTTTGCGCCATTTGATTTCAGGAAGCGCTGAAGCATGTTGAGAGAGTGCCTCGAGTTGCATATGTGCGCCGGGTGCGATCGCGCCGCCATGGAATGTGCCTTCGCCGTCAACAAAGTCAACAGTGACTGCGGTGCCTGCATCGACAATAACGCATGCCTGTTGGAGTTGGTCAAAGGCTGCTGCGGCATTGAGCATCCGATCGATGCCGGTCAGCGTTTCGCGATCAAGTGATTGGCCAATTGGAACGGGCACATCTCTCCCGACTTGATAGACGTCGGTGGCCAATTGGTCCTGAAGTGCTGAGGTCATTGTCTCGCCCATCTGTTCATGGACAGCGGCAAGGACGATTGCGGGCACTTCTGGGAGACGTTTTGTTTCGGCAACCACATGCTGGACTATTTTGGCGAGGTCTGTATTTGGGATACGAACGGCTGTCGCGAGCTTCCCCTCGCTGATTTGGCCAATCTGGGTCCGGGTGTTACCTACATTCATTGCGATGACTTCTGGCTGTGGCATCCCCACAGTGTACGCAGGAGACGATATTCTTGTGGGCATGATGGAAGCAACAGCGACAATGATTGACGGGATCTCTCTGGCAGCGAAGTTTAAAGCCCAGATAGGGGCGCTTGTGGCTGAGGTGAAAGCGCAGGGGCGGCCGGTCAGGCTCGATGCCTTACTGGTTGGTGGGGCTGATAGTCCTGCAGCAATTTATGCCCGGAATCAGGCCAAGACCTGTCTTGAGGTTGGTATTGAATATCACCTTCATGAGCTCTCTGGTCAGGCGACGGAAGATGACATCCTGGGTCGCATTCTCTTACTCAATGCCAATGAGGATGTGCGAGCCATCATGATGCATCTGCCTTTGCCAAAAGGTGTGGACACCGAGCGAATTCAATCCATGATTGCAGTTGATAAAGATGTAGAAGGTGTGAATCCAGCGAACATTGGTAAGGTTGTCTATGGTCGCCGTAGCTTGGTGCCGTGCACGGCTCTTGCAGTCATGGAGATGATTGAGTCCACAGGTGTGGAGCTTGAGGGGGCTTGTGCTGTATGTGTGGGTGCCAGCAACATCGTAGGGAAGCCTGTCGCAGTTCTTTTAATGCGAGCTCAGGCAACAGTGGTTTCTACAAACGTGCATACCAAATCTCTAGACGCGCTGGTGCGTGGTGCTGATATTGTCGTTTCAGCGGCAGGCGTTGCTGGTCTGGTAAGAGGCGACATGATTAAACCCGGCGCGGTGGTGATCGATGTTGGCATCAATCGGGTCAAAGGCGATGACGGCCAGGTGCATACGGTTGGTGATGTTGTCTACGATGAGGTGGCGCAAGTCGCAGGCTACGTCTCGCCAGTTCCTGGTGGCGTTGGTCCGATGACCGTAGCAATGATGCTCCGCAATACGGTTGAAGCTGCCGAGCGTCTTGGTCGCTAGCGTTTAGTCGAAGAGGCGGTCACGAGCTTCGCGATAGCGTTTGAGCGTGTTGCTAATAATTTCATCGGGGAGCTCTGGGCCTGGAGGGGTTTTATCCCAGCTTCCGGCCTTCACCATGCCAAGCAAGTGGTTTCGTACGTACTGCTTGTCGAATGAGTTCTGATCGCGGCCCGCTTCATACTCTTCTGCAGGCCAAAAGCGTGATGAATCAGGTGTCAAAATCTCATCGATCAAAATAGGTTCGCCGCACCGGTTGCCTTGGTGGTCGATCGGGTAGCCAAATTCAAACTTGGTATCAGCGAGAATAATGCCACGGGCTCGGGCGTACTCGGCGGCGGCGTTGTACATATTGAGCGAGACCGTGCGCAAGTGCTCCATGACATCCTTGCCAGCAATCGAGCATGAGGTTTCAAAGTCGATGTTCTCATCATGCCCCACAGTGGCTTTGGTTGCTGGGGTAAAAATCGGTTCAGGCAGCTGGCTGCACTGCATCAGGCCCGCGGGTAGAGAGACGCCGCAGACGGACTGATTTTGTTGATATTCGACCCATCCAGAGCCAGCGAGGTAGCCGCGCACGACAAACTCAACAGGAATGACTTCGCAGGCCCGTCCGACCATCACTCGTCCATCAATCGAGGCGGCTTCATCTTCCGAGATGCCGGGAACATCGTTGCCCCGCGTTGATAGAAGGTGGTCTTCGATGATGTTGAGTTCGCGGACAAAGTCAAACCACTTTTCAGCGATGCCAGTGAGCATGCAGCCCTTGCCCGGAACTGGTGTGGGCAAGACGACGTCAAAAGCGCTAATGCGGTCAGAGGCGATGATCAACATTCGAGGCGGGGTATTGGCATCGCCTGGAACTTCATAAATATCGCGTACTTTGCCCTGTCGACGGCCGGGGAGGGGGAGATCGGTCTGAAAAACGGTGTTCATTGAATCTGTCATACTCATGGGGCTTAGTCTAGCATTGCTGCTGTGGTAAAAATGGACATAGACACCTTTTCCGGATTCTCCGGATTGAAAGCACCCTCTCATATTGCAGTCGGCTCGTTTCACGCGACAATGGGAAGATAGCGGTTCGTGCGGGCCGTATTGAGAAGGATTGTGGGCGGCCTCAAATCAAGGGTCGCGGTTGAATGCTGGATTTGGAAAGAGCTTATGTCGCTGTCATTGGAATATTTCAGTCCCTCAGTTGAAGATGCTGGTGAAGGCAATCTTGATGCCTCAAGCGCTTATCTCATGGACAAGAATCTGCGAGCCTTGCCAGGAAAAATAGACTTTCGCAAGAGCACCAAGGCTGGCGTGAATGGGATTCTTCGTGGGGATTCGGGGGCAGCGGGTGCGATGGCCATGACGGTTCAGTACGACGTAGCAGGGCGTGGTCTATTGATGCTGCAGACATGCCTTCTCCGCCAAAGAGACGAGCCTTACAACTTATCAGTTGAACTGGCTCGGCATCGCATCAAGATGTTTCTGAGCAAATCGGAAGAGTGGCAGATGTTCGATCTCAGCCAAGAGCATCCCGCGGTTGCAAATTGGGAAGACGCGCGTCAACTGTTGACTCGGGCGCTGGTCGCTAAAAATGGTTGTGAGGCGACTCGTTTAGCGAACAAGGCATTGGCTAAAAGTGTGGATGCGTCAGAGCGTCTGGCCACGGCACATGCGCAAATTCTATTGCACCGTCGCTATGGCCAGCGTGCTGCTTCTACAACGACCTTGGGCTTGCGTCTTTGGCCGAGTCGATTTGATCAGTCTGTGCTTGATTTAGTTGAGCGAGAGTTTGATGTTGTTTCACTGCCACTGATCTGGCGTGATATGGAGCCTCGTCAAGGTGAGATTGACTGGCGAGCAACCGATCGATTGATGTCTTGGGCTGAAAAGTGTGGCAAGCCTGTTCTTGCGGGGCCACTGCTTAATCTTTCGGAGCGTTGGATGCCCGATTGGATGCAAGTGTGGAAACATGATTACAAGGCTTGTCGCGATTTGCTTTATGATCATCTGCATCGTGTTGTTGATCGCTATAAGAACGCGGTAGCCATATGGAATGTCGGGAGTGGCCTGAATCTCAATGACTATTTCTCATTCACGCCCCAACAACTGCTCGATCTGACTCGAATGAGTGTGTTGGCGGTGCGAGAAGCGCGTCGCACCGCTCGTTGTTTACTAGAGCTTCGTGAGCCATTCGGCGAGCATGGTGCCATCAACAAGGACTCAATTGCACCGCGTGTATTTTTGGAGCAAGTGCTGCAAGAAGGTATTCGTATAGATGCGATTGGCGTCCAGCTGTTGTTTGGAGATGCTCGAGGCGGAATTCAGGTTCGAGATCTCATGCAGGTCAGTGATCTCTTGGATTCGTTTTTCCTTATTGAAATTCCAGTGGTTTTGACAGCTATTGGCGTGCCCAGTGAACAGGGGCAAGGAGAGGCTCTGCTTGGCGGTCAGTGGATGGGGGCCTGGTCTCAAGAGAAACAGGCGATGTGGGCCACACGTACCTTTGCAATGTCACTCTCTAAGCCATTTGTTGATTCGGTACTGTGGACAGATCTCTATGACCACGATGGTGTGGCATTGAAGCACTCTGGTTTGATTAGTGAGAAGGGGAAGCCCAAGATGGCGCTTAGCCGTCTTGCAGCCCATCGGCGCACGCTTCGCAAGCCGCTGGGGCCGCTGCGATTGCCAGTGAAGGCAAACACATGAGCCGCTCTTGTTTATCGCAGCAAAAGTTGTTTGTGAGTTTGTTGCTTGGTTTGTCTGTTGTGACGACATTCGCAGTGCCTCCTCTGCCATCGCGTTCAATTCTTGCGCCCGATCTCCGAATAGATATCAATCAAGCGAAGACTGCTGAATTAGAGTTATTGCCAGGAATTGGGGCAGCATTGGCTCAGCGGATCGTGCGGTGGCGACAAGAAACAGGTCTGTATGCTTCGGTCGACGATCTTGATCAGATCGCTGGCATTGGACCGGTTCGGATCGCTGAACTCAGATTGCTTGTGGTCGCAAGTAGCTCGCGCCGATAGAGTAGGCCTGATCATCCCGGTCGTATCCGGGCCCCATGACCCAGGGGATAGTGGGTGTGACGATGGTGGAGCTATTTGTGGCTGTGACCTGGATGGATCGACTGCGCGCGGATCCCGCAATGGCGGAGAGTTTGCGACGTATCAGGGCTGGAGGCCTTGTCGATTTTGCGCCATTGAATCAAACTGCCGCGGTCGTTTTTGCTGCAACCACCTGTCAGTTGCTCGCTGATTCCAAAGGGCCGGTGGTTTTTGTGACGGCTCATCTTGATGCGGTGGATGATGCGGCCGATGAGGCGGCGGGTTTGTTGCGTGATGATATTCATCCGGGCTTATCTACATATGTATTTCCGGCTCAGCAAACGCTGCCAGGGATGGAGCAGACCAGCCCAGAAATTCTTGCTCAACGCCTTCATGTGCAGCAGCAGTTTTTACTCAACGCGGTGGCAGGCATGGTTGTTTGCTCTGCTGCCTCATTGATGCAATCGCTCCCCGCACCAGATGAGATTGCCCATTTGGTGCACCCGCTTAAAGTTGGGCAGAATGTTGATCGGGGGGGACTGCTGGCTTGGCTCAATCAAGCAGGCTATCGTCGGGTTGATTCGATTGATGGGCCAGGGCAGTTTGCGGTACGCGGTGGTATTGTCGATTTGTTCCCAAGTCTTGGTATGCCTGTGCGGCTGGATCTCTTCGGTGATGAACTCGAGTCACTGCATGAGGTTGATCTTGACACCCTTGGTTCTGATCGCCGTATTGATCGTGTCGAAATTATCGCAGCAGATATCGATCAGACGCACTGGGAACATGGTGTCACCTTGGCTGACCTGCTTCCAGACGACGCGGTTGTGGTACTCAGTGATATCCGGGAGCTGGCCGAGCAGGGACGCAGTTATCTCGATCGCGTGCAAGATCAGGCAGGGCTTCTGACCTGGGAAGAAGTGCAAGCCAAGCTTCTGGAGCGGGCCAGTTGTGTCTGCGCCATCCGCAGTCACGATTCACCAGGTGACGCTCAGGCAATTTCAGCATCGATGGCAGACCCACCAGCGCTGACCCCAGGCATGGGGCCAGCAGAACTATTGATGGAACTTGTTTCACATCAAAATGTCGTGGTGACTTGCCAAAATAATGGTGAAGCTCAACGTCTTGAAGAGATCATTGAGCAGCAGGAAACACTCGTTGATAAGGTGCAAATTGAGCTTCGCTATTTGCGAGAGTCTTTTGTTCTCGGCTCGCCACCTGACCAGTGGATGCTGCTGCCTCATGATGAACTGATGGGCCGTCATGGTGTCCGTCGTCGCTTTGCTCAGCGTGGGCAGGGTGATGGTGCGAAAGATGGCGTTGGTGCTCATCAGGATCAAGCAGGTGGTGATCGGCCAGGTATTGATCGCTTTGTCGAAATTGCCGTAGGTGATCTTGTGGTGCATCGAGACCATGGTGTGGCCAAGTACATCGGGATCACGCCCAGCTCACGCGTCAAGCAGTCTACTGAGCCGGAAGTGGAAGAGTATGTGACACTTGAGTTTGCCAAACGGGCACTGGTCCATGTGCCGGTGACGCGTATCGATCTCGTGCAGAAGTACATTGGGGCATTTCATGGTGATCCCAAACTCTCAACGCTGGGTAGCAAGACTTGGGCGAAGCAAAAAGCTGATGTTGCTGGCGCGGTAGAGTCATTTGCGGGTGATCTTCTTCGTGTGCAGGCGGCTCGAGCGTCTGTCAAAGGTATTAAGTATGAACCTGATTCATCCTGGCAATCAGAGTTTGAAGCCTCGTTTCCATATGATGAAACGGCTGATCAGCTTGATGCGATTGCCAATGTCAAAAGAGATATGGAGCGATGGCGTCCCATGGATCGATTGATCTGTGGAGATGTTGGTTTTGGTAAAACAGAAGTCGCGGTGCGGGCGGCATTCAAAGCGGTCAATGCAGGCAAGCAGGTGGCTGTGCTGGTGCCGACGACGGTGCTTGCTGAGCAGCATGATCGTACTTTCGCTGCTCGAATGGCCGGTTACCCCATGGTTGTTGAGTCGCTGAGCCGTTTCAAAGGCCCCAGCGATCAAAAGGAAATCGCCAAGCGGGTTGGCTTGGGTGAAGTTGATGTGCTCATTGGTACCCATCGGATCTTAAGCAGTGATATTCGATTTGCAGACCTTGGGCTTGTCATTATCGATGAAGAACAGCGTTTCGGTGTCGAGCATAAACAGCGGCTGTTAGCGATGCGTGCCACTGTCGATGTGTTGACACTCAGTGCGACGCCAATTCCAAGAACGCTGCATATGGCAATGTTAGGTTTGCGTGACATTAGCTCACTGAAGACGCCGCCTCTTGATCGCCGTGCGGTGGTGACAGAAGTCATGGCCTACGAAAAGTCGCGTATCGCTCGTGCGTTGGAGCGTGAACTTGCTCGTGAGGGGCAGGCGTTTTACTTACACAATCGTGTGCACAGTATTGAGTCGACTGCCGATGAGGTCCAGCGGATGGTGCCCAATGCGAGAATTGCCATTGGCCATGGTCAAATGCGTCCGCGTGAGCTTGAGCGAGTCATGCTGGCATTCATTCGCCGTGAGATCGACATCTTGGTGTGCACCACGATTATCGAATCTGGTATTGATATTCCCAATGCCAATACAATGATCGTTGATCAGGCTCATCAGTTCGGGTTGGCGCAGCTTCATCAGCTTCGCGGCCGAGTAGGGCGGTATAAGAACAGGGCTTATTGTTATCTCTTGCTGCCGCGTGATCGGCCGCCCACGGCCATTGCGCTGCAGCGGCTCAAAGCGATTGAAGGCTTTAGCATGTTGGGCGCGGGTTATCAGATTGCACTGCGTGATCTGGAGATTCGTGGGGCTGGCAATCTGATTGGTTCTGAGCAATCCGGACATATCTCGGTCATTGGGTATGAGATGTACTGTCGTTTGCTCGAAAAATCAGTGCGTCAACTCAAGCGTGAGCCCGAGCCGCCACCATCACCACAAGTGGAGTTGCGGATTCAGGTGGGATTGCCACGGGGGTACATCCCCTCAGAAACACGCAGGCTTGATGCCTATCGGCGGCTTGCAGAGGCAACTGATGAAGCTCAGCTCGATCGAGCAGTCGCCGCTTTGGAAAGTGCTTATGGGCAGTTGCCAGTGGTCTCACATCGCCTGGTTGACCTGCATCGGGTTCGTGTCCTGGCGGCAAATTTGGCTGTTCACTCGGTGCTCCGAATGGCAGAGGATCTGGTCTTCAAGACCAAAAATGGGCACCTTCTTGAAGTTCAGCTCGCTGATGCGCCAGGTATGCGGCGGGTGGTTGGTCAGCCAGATGCTCAGGGGATGGTCGAATTTTTCTATCGACCACCAGCGGAAGAGTTCAAGGCGGATGTGGTTGCGTCGAGGTTGGCTCACCGGCTTCGTGGGTCTTCATCTGAAAGAGGGGGCGTTTCAGAGGGGCCTGCTTCCTGAGCGATCAGAGGTGAGATCGGTTTTGTCCCAGCCTTTCTTGCAGAGCACTGGCTTGCACGGCCGATCTTCCTTGAGCTGATCAAGCCCCTATGGAGGTAGACCCACAATATGGAAGCAAACGGACGAGCAGTATTGCCTGCGACACGTAGTTCAGTCACGCACAAATTCGCGATCACTGGCCACGAGGGTTATTTGACCATTGGTCTTTTTGAGAATGGCCAGGTGGGTGAGATCTTCATCAAAATGAGTAAGGAAGGCTCGACGCTGTCTGGTCTGATTCAGGGTTTTACGAGAGCCTTCAGTCTCGCTTTGCAGTACGGGCTACCCCTGCAAGCGGCCTGTGATCGCTTTCGAGGAATGCGTTTTGATCCAATGGGCGCCACCAGTAACCCTGATATTCCAGAGGCGACCAGTATTCTTGACTACGTGGCTCGGTATCTGGAGTTTCGCTTTGTTGAACAGCGCGGCTCTCCAAGCAGTAAATCACGCCAGCCCATTGCGGTTTTTAGTGAATCATAAAGTGAGCACCACTTAACGAAAACGCCCGCCTCATTGATAGGCGGGCGTTTTTTTGTATTTATAGCGGACGGTCTAGGTCATGACTGAGTGGCAGCTTCTTCGGTCTCAGTTGCTGATGCTGAAGTCTCGTCCTCGGCCCCGGTCTCAGGTGTTTGATCTTTCTGCTCCTGATCATCGGGGGTCTCATCGTTGTCTTCTAATTCTTCTAAGGTGCGATCAGGTTTGACGATCAGTGTCACATCTGTCTTGAGATCCTTGTCGAATTGAATGGGTACCAGATATTCACCGACGCGACGAATAGACTGGGCGAGCCGAACGGAGCGGACGCCAACGTTATAGCCAGCCTCAACAAGGGCGTCAGCAATATCTCGCTGACTCACAGATCCATACAAGGCGCCCTGATCGTTGCAGCTGCGGACCACAGAGATGGTTACGGCTTCCATGCGAGTCAGTAGTTCGACACGTGCTGATCGCAGCGCTTGCAGTTCCGCCTCAGCTTCAGCTCGGCGTTCAGCCAATGCTGCAATTCGGTGCTTTGTTGGTGGCTCGGCAAGGCCATGTGGAATCAGAAAGTTGCTTGCATAGCCGCGCTTGGCGCGGACGACATCGCCGACAATGCCAAGGCCTTCGACGTTTTCGAGTAACAATAAGTTGACGCGTTTCATTGCCATGGTGCGCTGTCCTCGTTCGGGTGACGGTGAGGAGTGCTCGTCACAGCGACCAGCACCCCAACGCGTGGTGCTCGCAAGCACCATTAGTTGTGGGTCGGGGACTATAGCAGGATCAACCGCGTTATGCGGTTGGCGAGCGTCAATAGACTCATCTGAGGTGTTCTAGAAGGGGATATCGGCTTCGCTGACCGGTTGGTGTTGGCCACCTGCATTGGCTGCTGGTGCAGATTGTTGTTGGCCGCCACCAGCACCACCGCTACCGCCGCGTGAGTCGACGAACTGAAAGTTCTCGACCACCACCTTGAGCTTAGAACGATTCCCACCATCTTTGTCCTGCCATGAATCGAGCTTGAGGCGTCCTTCGATAAACACGGGGCGTCCCTTGGCTAGATATTGGTTCATGACTTCAGCAGTGCGACCCCAGGCTTCGCAGTCAACAAAGGTGGTTTCCTCTCGCTGCTCACCGGTGTCTTTGGTCTTATAGCGTCGGTTAACCGCCAGACCAATATTCGCAACGGCTTGGTTGCTCGGGGTGTATTTAAGTTCAACGTCACGGGTCAGATTGCCCATGAGCATTACGCGGTTGAAGTTCGCCATTGTGACCTCCCTGTTCTCAAAGCGTTTCAATCAGGATAGCGGCTTGGGGCCTTTTGGTCAGGAATGAGCCCCGTGCGCGACAGGTTGCGATTTAGCTTGTTTCGGTGTTTTCGCTCGGGGCCTCAGTGACCACAGCCTGGGCCACAGGTTCTTCATCGACAACGGTTTCCATCGTGGCGATGGGCTCTGGAGCTGTTTCTGGGGCAGCATCAGTCGCTGGTGTTGCAGGGCCTTGGTCACGCAAGTTGATCTCGTCGGACAGTGAGGCCTGGCCATCAGATTCTTCAATCTGCTCTTGTGTGACGTGATCGGCGCGTGTGACCATGCCACGAAGCAGTTGCTCCGAGAGGTTGCATCCCTTCTCGATGTTGGCGATCTGATCAGCAGCAGCCTTAAAGTAGGTCAGGAAATAGATGCCTCTTTTATTTCCCTTGATGTCATAGGCAAGGCGACGTTCATCCCACTTCGCAAAAGAGATGACCTGCGCATCAGCCCGTGCCAAGAGTTCGTGGACATGGTCAGATGCAGCCTTGAGGTCGGTTGCAACAGAGGCCGGGAAAAGGAAGAGGCCTTCATAGGTATGGGTGCGGATCTTAGACATTTGAATTAGTACTCCGTGACCAGTCGTAGGTCTTTCTCAAGCAGTCGCTTTTCGATTAAATCGGTTCATTGTTTCGGTTGTGCCGGCAGTGACCCAGCAGGTCGCTGCTGCAACGGCATCTTCAAGAGCGGGCTCAAGTTGCTCACGCTGATCTTCGCGAAAGCGCCCGAGAACATAATCTTTTTGAGGAATTTGCCCTGGTTCATCAATACCAATACGCAGGCGTGCGTATTGGCCAGAGCCCAGTCGTTGTTCAATATCAGTGAGGCCATTGTGCCCACCAGCAGAACCACTGGGCCGCATGCGTATGCTGCCGCACGGTAGGGCGACATCATCAACAAGTACCAGGACGTCTTCCTCAATATTCAACTTATAGAAATTTGCTGCCTCGCTGAGGCTTACGCCAGAGCGATTCATGAACGTCGTTGGCTTTACAAGTAGGACTTTCTCGTCACTGATCTGAACATCAATGACGACGGCATGGAACTTGCTTCTGGCCGGCGCTGCATCGCCATAGCGTCTGGCCAAGCGATCAAGTACATCGAACCCAACATTGTGTCGGGTTGAAACATACTTAGAACCGGGATTGCCAAGGCCTGCGATGAGCTTCATAACATTCATGCAACGAGGTGGTTACTCGCTGGCATTACCCTCTGCTTCGTCAGATTTAGACTCTGTAATTACTTCTGGCTCGGCGCCTTCAGTCGTGACGTCTGCTTCTTCGCCCAGCTCTTCCTCTTCCTGTACGAAGATGATTGAAGCAATGGTTGAAGTTGGGTCTGCATCGCATCGGACGCCAGGTGGTAGTTCGATGTCAGCAATGGTGAGCATGGTTTCCATCGACCCCAGGTCTACTCGAATTGAATCAGGAATAGCACGAACCTTGCAGATCACTTCGAGGTCACTTTGCTCTGAGCGGAAAATAGCGCCTGGTTTCTTGGATTCTGGCGCTTCGCCATGGAACTCCAGGGATACCTTCACGGTCACCTCTTGGTTCAGGTTGACACGTGCAAAGTCAATATGAATCACATCATCGCCAAGGCAGCCGAATTGCAGATCTTTGACCAGGCAAGTGGCCTTTTTCTCCTTGCCAATTTTGAGTTCAATGACGTGAGCTCCAGCATGGAGCGTACGTAGAATCTCTTCGGCATTGAGGCTAATTGCTTCAGGTGTTTCTTCTTGTCCGTAGATCACCGCTGGAAGCCGGCCATCTTTTCGGAGTCGCTGGCTATAACGGGAGCCAGTCTTTTCGCGTGGCTCAGCGGTGAGGGTTGGGTTTTCTGAACTCATGATGTCGTCCTTGTTTGGCTCGAGCCAGCCGCTTCAGCGGCTGCAACTCTTTTTGAGCGGTTGATTTCACGAAACAGTGCCGAAATCGACATGTCGTGATGAATTCGATAGATCGCTTCGCCAAGCAGATTGGCGACGGTCAGTTGGGTCAGCATTGGTCGGATGGGATCGAGTCGTCCATCATCATCGGGAATGGTGTCTGTCACGATCACGCGAGAGATTGGTGCCTCATTGAGCCGTTCCATGGCCAAGCCGACCATGACCGCGTGAGTCGCAGCAACAATGACATCTCGAGCGCCGTTTTCCATGACAACGCGAGCCGCTTCGCAGACAGTGCCAGCTGTGGAGACCATGTCATCGACCATGATGACTGTCCGGCCACTGGTGTCACCGATCAAATGGTTCGAAGTGACATTCATGCCTGAGACGCGACGCTTGTCAATAATGGCGAGCTCGGCGTTAAGGAGCGTTGCGTAGTTGGTCGCCACTTTGACGTTGCCAACATCAGGCGAGACCAGCACGATATCGCCCAGCTCGCTGCGAATTGATTGAAGGTAGTTGCCAATCACCTTGCTTGCGGAAAGGTGATCGACGGGAATATCAAAGAAGCCCTGGATTTGAGCTGCATGAAGATCCATACATAAAAGGCGGTCGGCACCAGCTGCAGTAATGAGGTTGGCGACCAGTTTGGCAGTAATGGGCGTACGACCTTCATCCTTGCGATCTTGTCGGGCATAGCCAAAGTAGGGGACGACAGCGGTGATGCGCCGAGCGCTCGCTCGCTTAAGGCAGTCGATGTAGATCAGCAGCTCCATCAGATTGGCGTTGACCGGATCGCAGGTTGGCTGCACCACAAAGCAGTCGCGGCCGCGCACATCTTCTTCAATCTTGACAATGACTTCGCCATCGGGGAACAGCTCTGTATTGGCGGCAGCAAGCGGGATATTGAGGTGGCCGCACATGGTCTCTGCAAGCTTGACGCCAGAGCGTCCGGCAAAGATCTTCAGGTCGTCTCGATCAACAGCACTCATTGCGTGATCTCCTCAGTTTGTGTGCGGGCTTGTTTAGAAAGTCGATTTCTAAGGATCGCATCTACCTCGGCAAGATGTTCTGGCGTGTTAATCGAAAGGACATCTTCTGGTGGCACGCCATCAACGAGTTCGACATGTTGTCCGAGCTCATTGAGCCGCATCGGTAGCGTGGTCACGTAATACTCGCCGGAAACCCCGTCTGGCCTGAGCTCTGACAGCAGACGAAAGAGCGTTTGCCCATCAAAGCATGCATAGCTTGGGTAGACCTCGTGGATTTTCTTTTGCTCGTCGGTGCAGTTTTTCTCTTCGACGATTGCCTCAAAGCCACCACTCGAATTGCGAACAATTCGTCCATACGTCGTTGGGTCGGGAATGACGCTTGTGGCGAGTGTGGCCGCAGCATCAGTGGCGCGGTGTTGCTGGATCATTCGTTCAATGGTTTCAGCTCGAATCAACGGTCCATCGCCGGCCAGTACGAGCACATCACCTTCGCCATCTTTGAAGTGCTCATGAGCGCATAAAGTGGCATGCCCTGTACCGAGTTGTTGGTCTTGTACTGAGAAGACTACGTCATCTGCAGCGACTGCTTGTTTGACATCTTCAGCACCAAAGCCCACCACCACGGCAATTTTGTTGCAGCCAGCGGCACGGCAGGCATCAATCACCCATGAAACAATGGGGCGGTCTGCCACTGGGTGAAGGACTTTTGGTAGATCGCTATTCATACGCGTACCTTTGCCTGCAGCCAAAATGATAGCGCCGAGCTCTTGCTCGTTGGTGCGATTGTTTTTTTGGCTCATGCCGCTATTCATCGCGAACGTAGCCTTACGTGGTGCGTTCTTGTCTTGCGTGGGCTCAGGCGGCTTCAAGAAGCTGGCCCGCCAAGACTTGAACTTGGAATGCCTGTACCAAAAACAGGTGTGTTACCGATTACACCACGGGCCAGTGAACCTGCCATGATTTTGTCTTGCGGTGACGGGGGCTGTTAAGCGTGGTCCGCGCGACAAGGCATGCAGGAGCGGCACTGTAAATCCCGAGGCGGGAGTATGTCGTTGCCGCTTGACATACCCCATGAGGCGCCAGCTTCGGGCTCAAGAATCACCCATCACTGTCACCAACGGCCCCTCAAAGGGGAGCGACAGATTGTATGAGGCCTATGAGGGGCGTCAAGGGGCACTCTCGATGCTGTGGGCACTGATTTTGTGGATTGCCCTGGGCATGGCCATTTTGAGGGGCTGTTTTTTTGCCATCTTGAGGGGACATCTGCTTTGAAGTGGGGTAGTTCTGTAGGGAGAGCGTTGAGTCCTGCTAATTGAGTGTGGGGACTTCAGATTGAGAAGTTCATGGCTGGGGTGGGAGAGAGAGGCTCCTTTGGTCACCTAATGGTGTGTGGCACTCAGATTGTGATCCTAGAAATACCCTGCCCGGCTATTTCAGTCGGATTTCTCTGGCCATTCTGATGCCCGCTGTAAGAAGACTCACCCCTGCCACCCCCCACGCAAATCGAATTCATGGTCATTGAGAGAAGGAAATAAAGCCCCCTCCCTGATTTGAGAGAAAGAAGAGAGAAAGACAGACGCCCCTGACTGGATAGGCATCCAGCGGGGGTGTTGGTCTATCGAAGGTTCTACCGTTGTTAAGAGGTTCAAGGGAACCACACCTGCAGGGTGACGCGTATCCAAAAGAGGTACGCCCTCATCGAACGCACCTGTTTAAGGATTCTGCTGGCCGCAGTGGTCTTTTTTTGAGTGCGTGTGCAATGAAATCATGGCAATGGCATATAGAAGCATGTAGAAGTCAGCGGGCTTGCGCGACGCCATTGGAGTCACATCATGTTCTTGCCCATAATAATTTCGGTGTTCTTCATTGTGTTCTTCGCTGGTCGTTTTGTCTACTTTCAAATCGATCTCGACTCACTGACCCCAGCCGTTGCTGAGGTCACGCCGTAATGGTCAACAAGCAAGCCATCTTGGAGAATTCAAAGCTAGGCGCTGACGCCTATGCCAGGCCAGCGCCGCGCCCGGCCGCCTTGCCGCCGGAGGATGCGCCTATGTCACCGCATCTTGATCTGGGCAGCTGGCGCGAGTGGGATCGAGGGCTCCGTCATTATCGCGTCGCGGCGAGTTCTAAAAAAAGCTTGCTTTGGATCGGGGCGCCTCTCCTGGCGGTCCTCATCTTGTTGCATTTCTATCTTAGTTTCTGGATATATTCTTCGGGTATCGGCGTCATCATGCCGGCGTTCTTCTTGTGGTACTTGATTGACCATGCTTTGACTGCACGTCGACGGTTGTCGCCCCGCGACAACTTCTTTGACAAGGTGATCGCGAGGGGGGGGCTAGTTTGCCCTCAGTGTGAAGTTCCTTTGGAAGCAGCCTCGGCGCCAGATCGATGGTCATGCAGTCAATGTGCCTCGAGCTACACAGGTCAACAACTGACGCGCTTGATCGATGGCAAGTTCGCCAAATTTCGTGCGGCCGATGCCTCCCCGGTTTGGAAGTGGATTTATAGAAAGTTAGGTTTGCACGCTGCGACAGATCGCATTGCCCTGGCATTCTGTAGTGTGGAATTCGCGATCATAGGTCTAACTTTCTATCTCTTGCTCGCCAGTCTCTTTGGGTTAATTGAAGCAGAGATATTTGACCGTAATGTGAGTGTGTTCGCTTTCTTGCCACCTGCATTTATCATCATCGGGACGGTGTTAATCATTGGTGGCATCCGCTTAAGACGGGAGCCTTACAGTCGCTGCGCCCATTGTTTCTATACCGTGCCAGAGGGCATCGCTTTGCCTGATCGCTGTAGTGAATGTGGTTGCAGCTGGCATGCGCCTGGTGGGCTACTGCATCACCGCATTGAGTGGCGGCCTGTGGGGTATGGCGGATTGGTTTTTTCTCTTCTTGCCCTTCTCTTGCTTGGCAACGGCATGTATCGTGATTGGCAGCTGAACCAAGCACTCCAAACGCCCACCACCGCAACAGCATCAGCGCTCATTGCGGGGCTTGGGCAAGACAATGGCTATTGGGGCGATGATGCCAAGGCGTTGCAGGCGGAACTGCACCAAAGGAACCTGACGCCCCTTGAAGATCAGTCGCTCGTGAAGGTCTATATCACTCGTCTAGAGGGTGATGAATCACTCGGGAATCTGGGCTGGAATTGGTTGATCTCAATGATAGATAGTGGGCAACTTGATGCAGCCACGGAAGATCGAGTCGTCCGCGCCAGCCCTTCAATTTCTTCTTCCTATGGAGTTGACTGGAAGTATGAGGTGCCATCCCGACCATCGATTTCACTTGTTCGTCACGCACAGATTCCTGTCCAAGCGATTGCATTGCAAGTGGTTATTAATGGTGAAGAGCAAGAGTGCTCGATTGGGCCATGGAAACGCGGCAATCGTAGGGCAGCGATACAGGTGGCGCCGTATGTGCCTCGCAAAAGCAGAAATCTGATTGAGGTCACGGTCTGGTTTTCCGAAGCCGGTTTCAAGATTGACAACGAGGCGCATCTCGCCCCAGCTTATCTCCGTGAGCACGCACCATTGGGTGTCTGGTCAGTATCAACCGAGTTTGAACAACTCGCACTGGAGGTTCCAAAGTTTGCCTTTGGTGATGTTCACTTTAGAAGCTACATACACCCTGATTCAGTTCTTGGGGGGTATGGGGCTGCACGCAAAAAAGAGGTGACGATCAAAGCGCCGAAACTTACCTCACAACAGGCTATCGAGCTTGTTGATGCCAAAGCGGCACTGGGTGCGCTGGTCAAGGATCCGATCTTGCAGGTGGCCCCAGTCACGGAATCTGGTCAATTGATCTGGGATGAAGCGGTTATTGAAGTGGTGCGCTCCTCAGGCAGTACGGAATTAGATCAGCTGGTGGTGAATTACATGGAGCTCGCCGATATCGAATTTGGTGTCAGTTGTACACATGTGCAAATCGATCTCGACTCACTGCACCCAGCCGTTGCTGAGGTCACGCCGTAAGAGCCGCCGCTCTTATCCGCCTAAGATCGCCGCGCAGCGTTCCAGCACACTTTCATCCAACGTCAAATCACTGGCCGTGATGTTCTCTTTTAATTGCTCAGGCTTACTAGCCCCAACAATTACGGAACTCACCTCGGGGCGGCGCAGGCACCAAGCCAAGGCCAAGGTCGCCAGCGGCAGCCCCATGCCATCAGCAACTTCTTTAAGACGTGCGACGATCGCATGGTTCTTTTCGGTGAGGCGCGGTTGTAAGAACTGGCCCTGCTCTGGATGCGCGGCGCGGGTTCCATCAGGCACGCCCTCAGCATATTTGCCGGTGAGCATGCCTTCGCCTAAGGGAGAGAAGGCCACGATGCCCATGCCCATCGCTTTGCAAGTGGGGAACGCCGACTCTTCCCAATGGCGCTCCAGCATGTTGTATTGCGGTTGGCTACTGATCGGCAGATGCCAGCGATGCTCTTCGCAGAGGCCGTGGGCATCAGCAATCTGTTCGGCGGTCCATTCACTGACACCCCAATAGAGAATCTTGCCTGTATTGACCAGATCGTTCATGGCTCGGCAGGTCTCGATCAGTGGTACTGACGGGTCATAACGATGACATTGATAGAGGTCGATGTAGTCGCACTCAAGGCGGCGCAGCGAAGCGTGGCACTGATCAAAAATATGTTTGCGACTCAGTCCACGATCATTGGCACCGGGAAAGGGCCACTCGCGTGACATGGGCCAGAAGACTTTGGTGGCCAGGACAATTGCATCACGGCGCAATGACTTGATGGCCTTGCCTAAGAGTTGTTCGGCGTCACCCTGGTCATAGACGTTGGCGGTATCAAAGAAGTTGATACCGTTGTCATAGGCAGTGTTGACCATCTGCTGGCCATGCTGGGTGGATTGATCTTTGAAGGTCAGCCAGGAACCGAATCCAACTTCGGAGACCTGCAAACCCCAGCGACCAAGTTGTCTGTATTTCATGGTGAGAAACTCCCATATGGGTCAACAGCGGTCGGGTACTGTATCCAAGGAAGGCAACCCTCGCCCATGGACCAACTCGTACCACCATCTGGCTTTGATCCCGATCAGCCCTCACCGCAGGATCTGCTGTGGGGATATCGCCAAGGCCTCTTCCCAATGGGCAGCCCCGAGCATGGGGGGCTGGACTGGTATTGCCCTGATCCACGGGCCGTTCTGGATCTGAGTGCCTTTCATGTCCCTCGGTCATTGGCCCGCAGGGTGCGTTCAAAGCGATTCGAGATTTGTTTTGATCGAGATTTTGAGGCCGTCATTGATGCCTGCAGCCGCCTGGATGATCAGAAAGAAGAAGGGAACTGGATTACGCCAGCAATTCGGGCGGCCTATCTGAGGCTCCATCAGCAAGGGCATGCACATAGCGTGGAGGCATATCGAGGTGGGGCCTTGGTCGGAGGCCTGTACGGGGTACGCATTGGGGCTGCTTTTTTTGGTGAATCAATGTTCAGTGATCCTGGGCGCGGTGGACGCGATGCCTCCAAAGTGGCATTGGTCCATCTGGTTGAGCAGCTGCGGCTGGCCGAGTTTTTATTGCTTGATGTGCAATTTCATACGCCCCATCTCGAGCAGTTCGGATGCCAAGAATTGCCCCGTGAGGATTATCTTGAGCAGCTCGCGGTCGCAGTTGAGCAGCAATGTGGCCCCCTTGGGGCTGCGAATCTGTAGGATGTCGCCGCTGAGATTCAAACTAGGAGTGATGAACGATGGAATGCGGCCTCGTTGGTTTTAGTTCAACAGGAAAAAGTACGCTGCTGGCGGCGCTGGTTGGCGGGCAGAGCAAAATCAGTTCATCTGGCTCAGCGATGAAGCCAGCGATGGGGATGGCGCCTGTGCCTGACCCACGCTTAGAGACAATCGCAGCGCTGATTCCGCCAGAGAAAATTATTCCCGTCAGTTTGACGCTGATCGATATTCCTGGTCTGCCGTCAGGGCAAGATCCAAAGCAACTCAATAATGTGCTTTCTCACTTGCGTCAGGTCGATGCGCTTTGCTTGGTGCTCCGTTGCTATGACGCCCCTGGTCTGCCAGAAGCTGATCCAGTAGCGGAGGCACGCGCTTGGGATGACGAAGTTGTGTTGGCAGATCTCATTGTGGTGGAAAGCGCTCTTGATAAAGCAAAACGCGCTGCTCGAGGGCGTGATCCCGAAGCGCCGGCGCGACAATCGTTGCTGGAAAAGGTTTCTGCCACATTAGAAGCAGGTATGCCGGTTCGTGAAATGGCCAAAGAACTCGATGACACAGAAACTCGTTTGTTGAGTGCCTATGGCTTGATTACTTCAAAGCCAGTGCTCTTTGTGGCCAATGTCGGAGAGGATGACCCCAGCGGGCAAGGGGCGGCAGCGACAGCGCTGGCCGAGTACGCGGTTTCCAAAGGTGCTTTGAGTGTGCCGGTTTGCGCCGTACTTGAAGCAGAGATTGCCGAGATGGATGTGGATGACCGCAATGAGATGTTAGAGGGACTGGGTCTCAGCGAGCCGGCCATTGGACCACTGGCTCGTGCGTTGTATCAGTCTCTCGGGTTGGCGTGTTTCTATACCGCTGGCGAAAAAGAGGTCCGTGCGTGGACGATTGTTCATGGTGCCACGGCGCCGCAGGCGGCAGGGGCCATTCACTCTGATATCGAACGCGGCTTTATTCGCGCCGAGTGTTTTCATGTTGATGATCTGGTGGCCCATGAGAGTGAAAAAGCTATTCGCGGAGCGGGCAAGCTTCGCAGTGAAGGCAAGTCATACGTCATGCAAGATGGTGATGTGGTGCACTTTCTTTTTAATGTCTAGCTCTTTGTTGTTCAATTAAGTAAAAGAACATGACTAAGTCAGCGACCAAATGTAAACGGCGATGGCGAAGCAAATGGGCAGGGCTCCGATGGCAACCACGTAGAGCGACAAGGCGCGGCGTTGTTTTTTTGCGTAGCTGGCCAGTCCAAATAAAATCGCAAGTACTGAAAGTGGAATCGTCAAGAAAGCAAAGATCCAAATGCTTGCGAAGAAATCGTTGGCGGCTGCGTTGTCAAAGCTAAAAAAATGAAAGAAGTCATGGCCTTCATAGGCAGTTGAGGCATGCTCGCTGGCTACGTATAAGATGATTGCCGTGGCAAAAGTTAACATGGAACACACCATGCTGATGATTGAAATAATCAGTAGAAGTGAAAAGTTCTGTTTGTTCATTATTTCTCGGCCTTCCTGATATGACGCGTCACTTCGTGATGTAGTTTAGAATCATTGGGCTTTGCAAAGGTGATCTCTAAGTAGTCGGAAATATATCCGAGCGGAACCACAAGCAAAGAACAGACGAGGCTTAATTTTGCAATTCGTCTATAGGATAGAAGCTGTTCTTTTCTTCATGCGGCGTCTTCCGATTCAAAATTGTTTAGTGCACATGTTCGGCGATATGCAAGATGGTGATGTGGTGCACTTTCTTTTTAACGTCTGATGCTCAAATTGAATCAACAGAGAGATTGGCCACTCAATTAGACTTATGCAGTGAGTCCCCAAACCAGTACAAGGGCAAGTATCAATGTGCCGCTGGTGATGGTAAGGAATAGGGATGCTTTGCGGTGTTGCTTACTGCGACAGCTGAGTAGTCCGCAGACAAAGGTAATTATTAAACCCGGAAGCACGACAAAGAACAAGAGTAGCCAGTCAATGAAGAGCACTAAACAAAAAAGATTTAATCTTGCGTCGGAGGATGTTTTGTCGCTGGGATTGTCACCGCTTAAGGCGAGCCCTAAGAATCCGAGCAGAACCGCAAGCAAAGAACAGATGAGGCTTACTTTTGCAACTCGTTTTAGGATAGAAGCCGTTCTTTCCTTCATGAAACGTCTTCCTTTTTAAAGATTTTTAGTCAATGCGTAGGCGATAAGTAAAGCGAAGCTGATTGGCTATGCGTTCTTCTTAAACACTCTCATTGACTGGCGATCTGAGTCCGGCTGAGAAGTAGTTTATAGTGAAACAGTTGCCCGCATGCCCGTGCGACTAATCGATGAGCTCATCTGAGAAAGGTCATTCCATGCAAGATCAAGAGACAACAGGAGATAAGCAAGCCAGTCGTCCTTGGATTTGGATTGTTTTACTGCTTGTCTTCGTCGTGCTTCTGTTGGTTTTTGCCGTGGTCTTGCCTACTGGCGAGCCGTTCGATTCGAATACTTGGAAGCAAGCTCAAGCTGGCCAGGACGATGCCTCGATCGAGACGAGATTTCAGATGGCCGAAAGTGTGGTTGCATCGGGGCTGCTTCTTGGCAAGCCACGATCTGAGGTCATCGCCTTGCTTGGGAACGATCCTCATTCAGGCTATTTTGAAGGAAGCCTGGCGTATGAGCTGGGTCCCCAGCGGAATAGTTACTTTGCCATCGACTCTGATTGGCTGGTGATTCAATTTGATGGTGATGATCAGGTGGTCGAAGTACGTATCAGATCAGATTGATGCTCTTTGGACTCGCCCTTGATGGGGTGGGCCCTTTTCTCGCACCAGTATGGGGCGTAAACTGGCCTTAAATTGCTAAGTGCTTGCGGCATAAGCCGATGATGTTGACAATGAAGTCACCTCTGTCAATCAGAGGCAGGAATGGAGTCTGCTGTGGCCAGGAGGGCCTCTGACAAATCAGCTCGAACCAGTATGTTTCAACGCCGTGTGCGTTTGCTGGTGTTGCTGTTGCTGGTTGTACTCGGTATTGAGTTCATTCAGTTGGCACGGCTGTCTCTTTTCGAGGGCGATGAGCTACTTGCTCAGGCTGAGGCTCGACTTGTCAGACGTAATTATCTACCAACCTATCGCGGCAGACTTCTTGATCGGAATGGTCGGATTATTGCCGAAGATCGGGCTGCCAGTGACATTGCCATTGCCTACGAGTTACTCAATGGAAATTGGCAGCGGCATAAGTCACGGGTCAAGGCCAAGCGCATGGTCGGTGCGACTGCTTGGTCAGAGATGACCGCTTCGGAGCGTGATGAAGCAGGGCGAGCATACTTACCGCTTTATGAACAAGAAGCTGAAGGTCTGCTTGAGACTATTGCTGGGCTCGGAGGTATTGGGCAGCTTGAGATGCAGCGCCAAATTGATGAGATCAAAGGGCGCGTCCAGCGCATGGCATCGACGGTTTGGGCTCGGCAGCTCAGTGACCATCTCGCGAAGGGGCGCTCAGAAAAGACTTTTCGAGTCAAGCCAATCCGAGAGCAAGAGCAGGCCCATGTGGTGCTCGCTGGACTTGATGAAGAGAAGGCGCTTTCGATTGAATACGCCACCGAATCGCATCGCGATCTGATTGAGATTCGTCCAACACGAGCCAGGTTTTATCCTTGGTCGGCCCAAGAGGTCACGTTACGGCGTGACAACTTGCCAGCACCGATTCGAGCGGCGTCGCCGATGACGGTGCACAGCACTGGTGTGGCGGACCATTTACTCGGCAATGTTCGTTCGAAAGTATGGCGAGAAGATGTGCAGCGCCGGCCAATGTCAAAGCCTGATGGGCTTGATCTGGGTGGATACCGCCAAGGTGATGAAGTCGGAGCCAGTGGTTTGGAGTGGGTGCTTGAAGATCGACTGCGCGGTGAGCGCGGTTTAGTGCGCACGCGCGTTGATCGCGGTGTGATGGAACATCGAAAGTCAAAGCCCGGTGGGGATGTGCCGCTGACCATCGACATTGAGTTGCAGGCTCGCGTGCAGGCTATTTTGGACCCAAGCTTTGGTCTTACGCAGGTGCAGCCTTGGCATCGCAATACTGGACTGCCCCTAGGCACACGGCTCAATGCAGCGGCTATTGTTTTGGAAGTTGCAACAGGTGAGATCCTTGCGGCTGTTTCGATGCCAACAATTGATATGGGCTTGCAGATGTCTGATGTAGATCAAGACATCGCGCAGCCCATTGTGAATCGACCCTTTGAAGCAATCTACCCACCTGGATCAATCATTAAACCGCTTGTTCTAGCCGTTGCGTGTGCAGAAGATCAGCATCGGCTTCATGACCCCATTGAATGTACAGGCCATTTTTTCCCCAACCGGCCCACGGTGGCTCGTTGTTGGATCTATCGGCAGCAACACAATATGGGAACCCATGGGCCGCTGATTGCATCGGAGGCACTGGCTCGTTCCTGCAATATCTTCTTTTACACGTTGGCGGATCGACTTGGTTTGACACGTCTTGCTGAGGGGTATCGCCAGCTTGGGTTGGGACAGATGTTAATGCCCGTAAGAGGCCTGGGCACTGTGGGCGGTGATGGTGAGTCGAGGCGTTTGCTGCAGTCATCTGGTTTGGTGCCCGATACGATCTCACAGCGCGCTCAAGGACGTGGTGGTGAGCTTGCATTTACGACAGCGATCGCCGGTATTGGACAGGGGCCCATTGCATGGACGCCACTTCAAGCAGTGAACGCCTATGCCATGCTTGCTCGTGGTGGTGATGTGCGCGACCCAACGCTGATTGCTTGGGCCCAGGGGCAGTCGCCTCAGCCACAGCGTATGGCATTGCATATGGATGAAGCGGTACAGGCTTCGATTCTCAAGGGCTTACGAGAATCTGTCTCGAAGCGCTATGGCACTGGGCACCATCTGACCCATAGCGGTGGGCAACAAGAGCCAATCTTTAACGCCCCTGGTGCGATGGTTTGGGGCAAGACTGGTACAGCCCAGGCGCCGCCTCGAAAGTATGACTCTAATCAGGATGGTCAGCTGAATCATGAAGATGAAGCTCAAGGTGATCTTGATCATGCATGGTTTGTTGGTCTTGCTGGCGATGAAACCAGCCAGACGCCGGCGTATGCGATTGCAGTGATCGTGGAATATGGTGGCTCAGGTGGTCGGTGCGCTGGTCCAGTGGCCAATCAGATTGTCTGGGCACTACAGGAAACGGGATATCTTGAGCGTCCATTCAGTGACAGCGCCGTCATGGATTCGGCGCTGATGTTGGTGCCAGGTGGTGGCTTGATGCGTTCTGCAATGCCATCGGGATGGCCGCAACATGTTTTGCAAGGTGGTGTCAATGAAGGTGATCAGCCTTCGTATCAGGAGCAGCAGCCTTAGTGAGTGGTGTCGCAATAAAACGAGGTTCCACACAGGGGCGATTGCCGGGCGCAGGTCGGGCGATGCACGCCTCACGTGTCGTCATGATCAATCCAGCGCTGATGAGCTGCGCTGCGGCACTCTTTTTGAGTTTGCTTGGTGTTGTGGTTATTGGCACCACTGAGCCAGGGTATGCGGCTCGACATGCCATGTTGTTGTCGGTGTCACTTGTGACGGCATGTATTGTTGCTTGGGTTCATCCTCGCACTTGGTGTCAATTGGCGATACCGGGCATGGTGTTCACGCTTGGATTGTTGGTGTTTGTGTTGGTGCCTTGGATACCAGATGCGCTGGTCCACCCTCGGCATGGGGCGCGACGCTGGATCAATTTAGGTCTGATCGATATGCAGCCATCAGAACTGGCAAAGGTGTCATACATCGTGGTCTTGGCTGCTTACTTCCGGTATCGAAAGAACCACCGTAGTTTGCGTGGCCTCGTGATTCCCCTGGGCCTGACACTTATTCCGATCGGGTTGATTTTAGTAGAACCAGACCTTGGGACTTCGCTTCTGTTCTTGCCCACCTTATTTGCAATGCTGATTGCCGCTGGAGCGCGATTCAAACATCTTCTTATTTTGATTCTCTTGGGATTGGTGGCTGCAGGTTGTATGGCGCCGCTACTGAAGCCCCATCAGCGAGCACGGATTGCAGCGATGGTTGCTCATGTGCAGGGCGATACTCAGTTCGATCATGACATTGGGTTTCAAGGTGCTCGGGCGCGCACATTGATCGGGGCTGGTGGTTTGACTGGACTGGGACGTGAGCAGGCTTCAGTGCTGATTGAGTACAATCACCTGCCAGAAGAACATAACGATATGGTTTTCGCGGTCATCGGTTGTCGTTGGGGCCTGCTTGGAGCAGGGGTCACATGGCTGGCCTTTTTGGTCTTGGCCGTTGGCGGGATCATTGCAGCTGCCCGCACCAAAGAGGCATTTAGTCGTTTGCTGGCAGTTGGTATCGTGGCCATGCTGGTGAGCCAAATGCTCATCAATACTGGTATGACCATTGGTCTGATGCCCATTACAGGTTTGACACTGCCTTTTGTGAGCTATGGAGGTTCAAGCCTGATTATCGCCTGGATTATGATGGGACTGCTGATGGGTATTTCAATGCGAAGATCACCAATACTTGCCAAATCCCCCTTTGAGTTCGACGATGGTGAAGATGAGTAGTTCCTTTACACCACCCGACGAATTTCTTGAGAAGGCCCAAGCAGCTGGCATTGGATTTGAGCCCGGTGATCTGGAGCGCCTCGAGGGCTATGTTGCCGCCTTGATTGAAGTGAATCAGGTGATGAACTTGACGGCTATCGCCGAGCCCGCGGAGGTGTGGCATCGTCATGTGCTCGAGAGCCTGCGCTTAATAGGGCATCTGCGTGCGGTCGAGGCCTCATCGGTACTCGATCTGGGATCGGGTGGGGGGTGCCCCGGATTGCCACTGGCCATTGTATCGCCAGATATTCGGATGACATTGCTTGAAGCGACAGGCAAGAAAGCGAATTTCCTTAAAGAGATTAGTCAGTTCTTGGAGTTAGAGAATGTGACGGTTATTAATGCTCGCGCAGAAAATCATGGCCGCTTCGATGGCAGGGAGATGTATGAGGTCGTGTTAGCAAGAGCGGTTGGTCCACTTAATGTTTTGGTTGAACTGGCGGTACCGTTGCTTTGTGAGGGCGGCGTTCTTGTTGCTGTTAAGGGTGATCGCGCTGAAGCGGAAATAGCTCATGCAGCAACAGCTTTAAAGTTACTGGGCGCTCAAGTTCAAGACACGCTTCGTATGGAAACCGCCACGGTTGTCAGTGTCGTCAAGGAATCGCCAACCAATCGCCTCTATCCACGTCGCCCGGGGGAACCCAAGCGATCGCCATTGGGCGGCAAGATGGCAAGTAAGAGCCGCTTATGATTCTGGATGTTGAAGAATTTCTGACGCCGACCAGCGCCGTCGCTGGTGTGCTTGAGGGGTTTGAAGAGCGTTTAGAGCAGAAGCGCATGGCTGCAGCGGTCAGTGGTGCTCTTGCCAGTGGTCAGCACCTGCTGGTAGAGGCAGGAACAGGCACAGGAAAGTCTTTTGCGTATCTTTTGCCGGCACTCAAGCGCGTTGTTGAACAGCGTGAGCGAATTTTGATTTCGACCAATACCATCAATTTGCAAGAGCAACTTGTCGAGCGGGACATTCCAGTTCTCTTGAGTACGCTGTCAGATCCAGTCCGTGCGGTCTTAGTCAAAGGGCGTGGCAACTATATTTCTTTACGCCGTATGGAACTGGCCATCAAACGACGTGGGCGAATTCTCTCGCGACCGAGCGAGCATGCATCGCTCGATGTCATCGATCGCTGGGCTCGTGATACGCGTGATGGAACCCTCGCGACGTTGCCGCAACTGAGCGCCCCGGGGGTCTGGGACCATGTGGTGTCCGATGCGAATAATTGTATGGGGCGGCGATGCCCCACCTACGAGAAGTGCTTCTATCAGCGTGCTCGTAAAGAGATGGAAGACAGTGATCTCCTGATCTGTAATCACGCAGTCTTTTTCTCCGATCTTGCCCTTCGCATGCAAGGCAGTGGTTTCTTGCCGGCCTATGACCATGTGATTCTCGATGAAGGTCATGCGCTGGAAGATGTGGCCGCCGAGCATTTTGGATTGAGTATTAGTGAATCACAGGTGGCCCATCTTCTCACTGGGTTGTGGGAACCATCTGGATCAAAAGGCTTCTTAGTTCATCTGGCTGGACTGGAAACTGGTTCTGCGCAGATTGACGCTGCTATTAAGCAGGTGCAACGCTGCCGTGATCATGCTGACAACTTTTTTAACAAGCTGGAACAATATGCCCAGTCCCATGGTGCTGCCAATGGGCGGATTACTGAGCGAAATGTTGTAGAAGAGTCTCTCAGTGCGTCACTGTCTGATCTTGCTGAGTTGCTCAATATCATTCGTCAATCAGTGGATGATGAGCAAAGTGGCTTTGAGTTAGGTAGCTTTCTGGAACGAGCTCGAGAGCAGTCCCAAACGATCGAAGGGCTTCTGAATCAGGTGTTGCCGGGCTGCGTTTATTGCGTGGAGGTGACCAGGCCGGCAAAAGGGCCACGTCGAGCAGTCATTAAGTGTATGGCTATTGAGGTTGCTGGCTTACTGCAGGACCATCTCTTTGGCCGTCAGAAATCAGTGATCGTCACCAGCGCTACATTAACAACCGTGAGCGGCGAATTTGAACACATCGCAAAGCGTCTTGGTTGTGAAGAAGCAGAGACCTTACAAGTTGGTAGCCCCTTTGATCATGCACGACTCATGCGTGTTGTGATTGACCGCAGTACCCCCGAGCCGCGAGATCCGCAAGTTGTTGAAGGACTCTGTCAGCGACTGGAGGTCTTGCTCGAACGCACTGATGGGGGCGCTTTTGTATTATTTACGAGCTACAGCATGCTCAAAAAGGTTGCCAATGCCATGGCTGAAGTGAGCCGTGCGCATGGTTACCAGCAATTGGTGCAGGGAAAGGGTGGCACGCGCTCTGTCCTACTTGAGCAATTTCGTACTGACCATCGCTCTGTACTGATGGGTACCGCTAGCTTCTGGCAGGGTGTGGATGTTCGCGGGCAGGCGTTGCGTAGTGTGATTATTACACGGCTGCCTTTCGAGGTGCCGGATCGCCCCTTGGTGGAAGCTCGCTGCGACCTGATTAAGCAGCGTGGCGGCAACCCCTTTAAAGATGACCAGCTGCCCAGGGCGGTGTTGCGTTTTCGGCAGGGTATCGGCCGCTTGATTCGTTCAACGACGGATGAAGGACTGGTGGCGGTACTCGACCCTCGTATTATGACCAAGGGCTATGGGCGAAGTTTTCTCAAGGCTTTGCCACAGGGGGTGGTGGTGCGAGAGGAAAATTTAGTGGATCCTGCGGTCGAGGGATGTGAGTATGTCGTCAGTGAGCAGGGCTTGGAGCTGCTTTAGCAGAAACCATTGAAGTTGCTCAAGGTGAACGCGTTCGTCGGCTATGATCTGTCTCTCCCAAAACAAGAGCCACCTTTAAAATCAGAAAGCAAAAAGAGACATGATTGGCAAAGTGTTCAAAGCCTATGACGTTCGGGCGACCTATCCAAAGCCATTGACTGAAAAAGTGGCTTGGCAGATTGGGGCTGGGGCTGCTCGATATCTGACCGAATTTGCAGCCGCAGCAGGGCGTGAAGAGCCCATGATGAAGCACATTGTGGTTGGGCACGATATGCGCACGCATTCACCAGTATTGGTTGAGGCGCTTTGTAATGGCATCCGAGATTTCGGTGTTCATGTCATTGATATTGGCATGGTCGATACGCCGATGATTTACTTTGCTGTGAACCATCTTGGGTGTTGTGGTGGTATTCAAACGACGGCAAGTCATAATCCTGCCAACTACAATGGGTTTAAGTTTTCGAAGATCGCAGCGAAACCGGTTGGCATGGGGAGTGGTCTTGAAGAGGTGCAACGTTTTGCGGTGGTCTCGGATCCGAATAAACCTCGTAACGGTGGCGGTCGAATTGAAGCCCGAGATTTATGGGAACCCTATCGAGCTCATGTTCATCAGTTTTTAGATCCTGGATTGCTTGATGGGTCAAAGCAAATCAAGGTCGCTATTGATGCGTCCAATGGCATGGCTGGGACCATGGTTCCTAAATTGTTTGGAGATGTTCCAGGAATCAAAATCAATAAGATCAACTTTGATAATTCAACAGGTGTCTTCGTGCATGAACCGAATCCACTGGTCGAGAGCAACCTTCAGCAGTTGAAAGAAACGGTTGTCTCAAAGAAAGTTGACTTAGGGGTTTGCTTCGATGGGGATGCAGATCGTTGTGTGGTTGTTGATGAGCAAGGATCGTCTATTGGTTGTGATCTACTGACGGCATGGCTTTCGGAAGGCTTTTTAGCGAAGTCGCCAGGGAGTGCCGTTGTCTTTGATCTTCGATCAAGTAAATCAGTCTCTGAAATGATTACCGAGGCTGGTGGTCGTCCTGTGAAATCGCGGGTTGGCCATGTCTTCATGAAGCAGGCCATGGCTGAGAACAGTGCTGCGTTTGGCGGGGAGCTCTCTGGTCACTTTTACTTTCGTGATAATTTCAATGCAGACTCTGGTGCGATCGCGTTTGCGGCTGTTGTCAGCGCACTGATTAACGCGGATACGAAAATGAGTCAGCAGATTGAGCGCGCCAAGCGTTATGTGCAGTCTGGCGAAATGAACTTTGAAGTTGAAGAAAAGGAAGCAGCTATGGAAACGCTTGTGGAAGCGTTTTCAGATGCCACTTTGGAAGAACTTGACGGTATCACGCTTGATTCAGGTGATTGGTGGTGCAACGTGCGGGCCAGTAATACAGAGCCCTTGTTGCGACTCAATTTAGAAGGGCCAAATGCCGCTACAGTTGATGCAAAAGTGGCTGAAGTCGCTGAGCATCTTGCCCATCTAGGCAAAATGGTAGATCACTAAAACCACGAGCTACTCACCTGGAATGGTGGTGATCACGCCTTCCCAAGGACTTGATGCGGTTGCGTAGAGCTTTTTGGGAATTCGCCCAGCGGCATAGCCAAGGCGGCCAGCTTCACAAGCATGACGCATCGCGTGGGCCATGTTGATCGGATCTTTGGCGTGGGCGATGCCGGTGTTGAGCAGGACGCCATCAGCGCCGAGCTCCATGGCGGCGGTGACATCACTGGGTGTGCCCACGCCGGCATCAACAATCACTGGGTAGTTTGGGTCTCCACCATGTTCTGTATCTTTGAGTAGCTGCAAAATGATTGCAATCGCTGCAGGGTTCGCAATGCCACGGCCAGATCCAATAGGGCTGCCTGCTGGCATCACACTTGCCGCGCCAGCATCACGTAAGCGACAAGCCATAATTGGATCATCACTGGAATAGCACATGACGGTAAAGCCATCAGCTGCAAGTTGTCGGCATGCTTCAAGTGTGCCGACAGGATCAGGTAGGAGGGTGGTGCGGTCGCCTAGGACTTCAAGCTTGACCCAAGCGGCCCCAGGGTTGTTCATTTGGCTCAGAATTTCTCGACCAAGTTGGGCGATTCGAACGGCGTCATCACAGCTAAAACAGCCGGCGGTATTAGGCAAGATGGTATAGCGGTCGGTATCAATGAAGTCGAGCAGTGATCGGCCTTGGTCATCAATGAGTCTCTCGCGGCGTACTGCAACGGTAATCACGTTGGCGCCGGATGCATCGAGCGCCTGTTGCATTGTTTCGTAGTCGCCGTACTTGCCGGTGCCAACGATCAAGCGATTGGTAATATTGACTGGCCCAACCATGAGGTCCGCTGGGTCAGTTGTATTTGGTGTCTTTGGCATTGTGTGCGCCATTTTTCAGCCGCCTCCAACCAGCGTGACAATTTCAACCTGATCGCCGCTGTTTAAATGGTGCTGTTCATGCATGGCTTTTGGTACCAGTTGTTGGTTGACTTCAACTGCGCAGGGTTTGTTCGTGAGATCGCGAAGCGATAGTAAACAAGCAATGGTGGCCTGTTCCTGAATTTGCTGTGCGGTGCCATTGAGCATGATTTCCATGAGCCAAGCATTATACGCCGATCGAGGCAGCTTTCCGGAGGAATGACCACGTTTGTGATACCAGGCCGAACGGGCCTATCTGGAGCCCAGGAGCGCCGTGCCTCTCTCAAAAATGGGGTGGTTTACTGATTCTCGAAAGCCGTTTAGATAACGAATTCAACAAGAAGGCTAATCACAATAAACAACGGAATGAGAATTGGGATGCTGTAGCGGAACATGTATCCAAAGAAGCTTGGCATTTTCACGCCTGATTGCTCAGCAATCGCTTTGACCATGAAGTTTGGTCCATTGCCGATATAACTCATGGCGCCCATAAAGACGGCGCCAAGGCTAATGGCTGCCAAGTGACTATCACTGATGACATACTCTTTGGCGGTGCCTTCAGCGATAATAAGCGTATCCATGCCCTCTGTGATTGGTACCTGTTGGGCAAGTTGCAAGAAAACCAGATACGTCGGTGCGTTATCAAGGAAGCTTGAAAGAATGCCAGTGGCCCAGAAGAAATGCCATGGTTCTCCAAAGGCATTGGTGATCGTGCTTCCTGAAATCTTGAGCACTTCAAGTGGCACCTGCATGGCAATGAAAATACCGATAAAAATAACGGCAACCTCAATGATGGCCGCAAAGTTGAATTGATTGTCAGTGCGAATTTGAGGTCGCGTTGTTCCCCAGGCAATGACCACAATGCCGAGCATAATAAGCTCACGCATAAACAGAAAAGGTTCCCAATTTGTGCCAGGAACAACTTTCGTCGGATCAATCAACGCCAGCACGACTACGAGCAAAGCAAGCCAAAACAAGTTGAACCAGCCCACTAGGCGAAGTGGTTCAATATTGCGATCGTCACGGCGAACATCAGCTGGTGCCTCGCGCTTATAGGCACGGGTGTCAATGATGTAATAGACAATGAGAAGAACAATGCAGCAGATCAGCCACTCGGGCCAGAGTCCAAGTGTCCATGTGAAGGGCACGCCGGCAAGGAAGCCCAGGAAAAGTGGTGGGTCGCCAACAGGCAGAAGGGTTCCACCAATATTGCTGGCGAGAAAAATGAAGAAGACAACAGTATGAACTTTATGCTTTCTCTCTTTGTTGGTATTCAACAGCGGCCTGATCAAAAGCATGCTGGCGCCGGTCGTGCCAATGAAGCTTGCGATGCCAGCACCAACCAACAAGAAGGTGGTGTTTGTGAGTGGGTGCGCCGCAAGGTCGCCTGAGAGACGAATGCCACCGGATATGACGTACAGACTAAAGAGCAGAACAATGAACGGGATGTACTCTTCAATGATGGCATGGTTCATCACGTACGGCAGTGAGTGCAAGCCTTCTGCAAGTAAGTAGTACAACATGGTGAGGCCAGCAAAGCACATCGAGACGATGAATCGATTGAGGTTGTTTTCCCACCAGTGGTGTGTCGAACTCAGGAGCGGAAGCACTGCAATGCAGCCAAGAATCCCGATAAACGGAAGAATGCCGATGTACCAAACTGGTGGAAGCACCTTTGGTGTGTGATCGTCATGGGCCTCGTGCACTTCATGATCGGTTGCCGCTGTGGTGGCGAGTGCTGGTTCTGCTTCAGCGGTAGCGGTTTGTTGTGTGTGATCACTGGGGGTGGAATGACCCACAAGGCCCCAAACGGTGAGAATGGCCACAATCAACCCAATCAAGATCGCAGCGGCAGCAATTGGGCCAAGCCTGGTTTCGTTTGGCAAATTGATGTCAGGAGGCGTGGTAGTCACTGGTCAGATAGGGCCAATCTTGTTCGTTTTGTCGAGGTGTTCTCTTGCTCGTTGGCGTAGAGTAACGAAGCATCCGGGTACTGTGTGGAACTTTGAGCCTTAGAATGAGGAACAGTTGTTAAAAATGGAAGGTGTCTCAGTGAAGATGACTAGGCAGGGCAGTGTTTTAGGATGGCAATTGGCGCTGATGGCGATGGCAGCTTTGCTATTGACGCAACCTTTATCAGTTCGGGCCCAATCCCAAAAGGCAATCGGTTGGACTTATTCACAGACCGTCGGTGATCTGGATATGCCGCGGGCAGCCGCTATTTTACCGCCTGATGAGACAGGTACTTACAGTGTCGTGCTGGCAGAACGCGGTGGCGTGCGTTTGTTGAGTGGTCAACATGGGCAGTTTGATGATCCTGCTGGCCTGACGATTTTTGACGATGTCGGCAATCCTTCCGCGATCGTTGCTGATGGCGACCAGCGCATTTATATTGCAGATGCTGACCGTCATCAAATTATTGTGCTTGATGCCTGGGGAGCGCCGCTGGCAGTTTGGGGCGGTCCTGAGGAATTATTTGAGCCTGCTGGCTTGGCCATTGATGAGCAGCGTGGTGTGCTTTACGTTGCGGACACTGGGCAACATCGTATTGCAAGGTATAGCCTTGACGGACAGTTGCAGGGTTATTGGCAAGGACCAAAGGAGTTGCCGCTGAAGAGGCCCGCGGGGCTTGCTGTTGCAGCAGATGGTCAGCTTGTTGTTTCTGATACCGGTAATCATCGGTTACTGATTGTTCAACCTGAATCGCTCAGTGAATCTGTTGGCCCAGCGCAGCAAGTTGGGCAGTGGGGTATGTATCCAGGCATGCTTGACGAGCCAGCAGCGTTGCAGATCGTTGATGGATTGATCTATGTGACCGAGCGGCGTAATCATCGTGTGCAAGTTTTTGACATGGCCGGTCAAAGCCAGGGTATGTGGGGTAAACATGCACTAATGCCTCATCAAGGCGAGGGCAAACTACATTACCCAGATCAGTTTCTCGTTGCCCCTGATGGTACCTGGGCAATGGTTGTTGAAGGGCTCGAAGATCGCATGCAGGTCTTTAAACCTGGAGACCCATTGGTAGCGCCTGCAGGGCCGCAAGGGATCTTGGCTCAGGAGACCAAGACGCACTTCGGCGCCCATCCAGCAATTTCAGGAGAACTTCTGGTGATACCTGATCCAGAAACGCACCAGGTCTATGTCTTTCGAATGACCGCGCGAGAACCAATTCTGATTACGCAATTTGGTATGCGTGGCACGGGCGCTGGTCGTTTTATGGATCTGAGTGGTTTGTCAGTGAATGGTCAGACCATTGAGGTGCTTGACCCTTCGACTTCACGACTGGCGCAGTTTCGTTTGGATTGGAAGCCAGAGGATCCATTGAAATTTGACCCCTTGATTAGTCGTTTGGTCAAGAGCCGTGATTTTGGTGAGGACGCAACTGCAAAAGGGCAGCGCGGGCTTTGGCTTGGCGCGATGGTTCTTGATGATGATGGTCGGCGATTTATGATCGATCAAGCCAATGCTGAGATTCTTGTGATTGATTCAGAAGGCAAAGTTGAAAGACGCTTTGGCCAAAGTGATTTGCCAGAACAGTCCTTGAGCCGGCCAACAGCTCTCGTGCTGGATCAAAAGGAGCAGCTCTACATCGTCGATGCGACGAAAAAGATGGTGTTTATATTTGGTGTCGATGGTCAGTTTGTTGGGACCTTCGGTGGCCCAGATGTTCTCGAAAGTCCTTTTGGTGTAACGGTCGTCGGCGATAGGGTGTACGTCACAGATCGCGCCACCGGTGAGATTGTCGTGTTCGATGTTGGTGATGACCAGGTGGTTCAGCGTATTGCGGGGCCTGGTGGACGGGGATTCGATGTCGACCAGATGTTCAAGCCATCTGGAATTGTGCACGATCACCAGGGGCGGCTCATCGTGCTTGATGAGGGCAATCATCGTGGGCAAATTTGGTCGCCGCAGGGGCAATGGTTGGTCACTTTTGGCCTTGGCCGCTCATACACACCGGATCGCAGGCCGCGGCCAATACCCAGTGAATAATCCTGAGACTTGATTTCCTCTTGAGGCCCAAGGCGTCCTACAATCTTTGCGGTGAAGAATTATCATTCCATAGGCGTGTTTATTGGCAGTGTCATGATTGCGTGTATCGCAGCGGCGACGGCTTGCTGCGCTCCGTATCAGGGAGGCGAGTCAACGCTGGTAGTCGATGCACCAGCGCAGGGGCGCGAGCCTTTTCAAGGCCATGTTATTGAAAGTAATGCAGGTAATTATCTGGTGCAGTTTGCTTCTTCGCCCGACCCAATGCCTGTCAGTGAATTGTGTGAGCTCAAGGTCCGAGTGTTGCGGCCTAATGGCAAAGTCATTGCGACCGAGGATCTGCAGCTATTTGCAGATGCCGCGATGCCACACCATGGACACGGTATGAATGTGGTGCCGCAAGTTGAAGCTCAAAACGATGGCCTTTTTCTTGTCGATGGAATGCTCTTTCATATGCCAGGTCGATGGGAGCTTTACTTTGACATCACTGAAAACGATGTGACGGAGCGAGCTCAGTGCGTTGTTTTCTTCGAGTAATGTTTCTGTTGTCAGCAGTGATGGGAGTGGCTGTTGTGACGCAGGCGCAAGATGCTGTGAAGCCAGCGTCGCTGACACCGACAGAGAAACAACGTATTGCGCGGCATGGCTTTCTGCCTCAATTGCCTGCAGATTCAACCAATATGTATGCGGAAGATGAAGCAGCTGTTGCACTTGGGCATCGGTTGTTTTTTGAGAAGCGCCTCAGCGGTAATGGACAATTGAGTTGTATGTCTTGCCACGACCCAAGTCAGGCATTTACCGACGGCCTCAAAGTGGCCAGCGGTGCGGGGCAGGTTTCTCGGAATACGCCTACGCTTTTGAATGTGGCGCATCAGCGCTGGTTCTTCTGGGATGGACGCATGGACACGCTGTGGGGTCAAGCATTAGAGCCAATTGAGCGTAGCAAAGAAATGGATGGTGATCGCGTCTCAGTTGCTCGTTTGTTGATCACCGATCAGACGTTGCGGCAAGCGTATGAGTCAGCCTTCGGTCCACTACCGTTACCCAAGGCAACCGCGTCGTGGCCTGAAAGAGCAGCCCCTCGTTTTGATGACAGTCAAATCTCAGCAGCGTGGGCAAGTATGCCTGCAGGGCAGCAAGCGGTCGTTAATGAAATCTTTGTCAATACAGGTAAGTCGATCGCGGCCTATGAACGAAAGCTTGTGACGGGTCCTTCGCCATTTGATCTTTATGTTCAGGGTATGACACAAGATGCCACCGCGTTGCCTCAAGGGATGACGCCATCGGCGGTGCGTGGCGCGGCTCTCTTTGTGGGGCGAGCAAACTGCCGGATGTGCCATGTTGGAGCATTGCTCTCCGATGGAGAGTTTCATTCGGTAGGTATTGTCGGTAACGCAGGGGACGTGATGCAATTGCCAGGTCGATTTGATGGCGTTCGGCAGTTGCAAGCGAATCCATTTCGAGCCGCCGGTATCTACAGCGATGATCCAACGGGCAAGCAAGCAAAGCTTGCGGGGCGATTGGTCGGTGGGCCTGAGCTCTGGGGGCAAATTCGTACGCCTTCACTGCGTAATGTTGCCCAGACGGCGCCGTATATGCATAACGGTCAGTTTGCCTCGCTGGAAGAGGTTCTGGCTTATTACTCGACCTTAGATGGCGCGATCTTTCCGGGGCACCACCAGGAAGCCATTTTGGAGCCACTGGGCCTGACGGAACAAGAGCAGGCAGATCTCAAGGCCTTCCTTGAGTCACTCACTGGTACGCCGCCAGAAGAGATTTATTTATCGCCACCAGTGACAGGCGAGCCTTCTGGCCAATCGCCGAGCTCATCGAGTAACCAGTGAGCAAAGGCTTGCTTGGTCTGTTCTGGGGCCAAGCGATGTGTTCCATCGGAAAAAAACAGTTGCCCGGTGATGTTGAGCGCGTCCATTGTCTCAAGCGGATTGGCAACAATCGCATCGAGCTTCTTTTTTGATAGCTTTTCAAGCGCGCGGGGCACGAGATTGGCAGCCTCTTCGAGGGCAAAGCCAACCACGCGTTGGTTTTTCTTGCGTTGGAGTCCGGCGACGAGATCAGGGGTTGACTCTAGATGGAGATCGAGGCCTTGTGGCTGGCGGGCATGCTTCGCAGGCCTTGAGTCAGTTGGCAGGCGGTAGTCAGCGACTGCAGCGGCCATAATGAGGAGATCGCAGCTTGGCCAGTATGAATCAAGGAGTTGGGAGAGTTCTTCGGTTGTTTGGAATCGTTGGGTCTCGAGCCCCTCTAGCTGCGGAACGGGCAAGGCTGTTGGTCCAAGCAGAAGGGTTGTTTTCCAATGGCGATTGCAGCTTTCTTCAGCGATCGACAGCCCCAAGCGACCCGATGAACGATTGCCGATGTATCGGACGTCATCAATGGGCTCGTGGGTTGGGCCAGCGGTGATTAGAAGGTGCATCATGGCTCTTATCTAGAAAATGTTGATCGCAGAGCCCTTTGAGGGCTTAATAGTGGAACCGTGGTAGATAGACTTAACGTAAAGCTCTATGGGCGCTACTGGCCCTCTACAATGAGGGATACTGTAGATTCAATTCTAAGCCTAGGTGTCGTTGTTGGTCATCGGTCGCCTCAGCATCCATCTCAGGGTTGCAGGGCCTGTAAGGGCGGTTAATACTACTCATCATATCGATGGGAAGATGCCGATTCGGTTGGCAGCAACTGGTCACGAGGGTTGTGGCCATGGGCGAAGCGATGATAATGGTCGCTCCAAGCATTGTTTGGGGCGCGAGAGCTAAAATGGCAGGTCCAGTAGTGACCTGTTGATTGTTTGAGAGGAACTGGCATCAATTATGGCCAGAAAACGTAAGAAACTTGGCGAGATCCTCCGTGAACGTAAGTTTGCGACGAAGGAGACCCTGACTCAAGGGTTGGAGATCTCGCATGGCTCAGGCAAGCGATTAGGCGAGGCCATGGTTGAAGCAGGCCTTCTGGATGAAAGCAACCTTGCGGAAGCCTTGGCTGAACAGTTTGGAATGGAATATGTCGATCTGAATTCAGATGATATTGAGAGTCGCTGCGATATGTCGCTTGTGCCAGGCGACATGGTTAAGAAACATCTTATCGTTCCGATGGAGAAGGTTAGTGGTCGCATGAAGCTCGTCGTGCACGACCCAATGGATCTTGAACTTCTCGATCTCCTTCGCTTTCGTTTGAATTGCGAAATTGATACTGCGGTATCCAGTAAGTCACAGTTGCGAGAATTCATTGAGGGCGTCAATGCTGCAGAGGGGCAAGCTGGCGATGGCGGTAGTTTGTTTGGTGGGCAAGAGTCACTGGTGACTGATTCGGTTGATGTCACCATGGATCGCTCAGTCGATACATCTGTTGATGCATCTGTCGACATTGCTGCTGGCGATGGTGATGATGCGCCTATTATTCGCTTGGTCACGCGGCTTATCACTGAGGCCGTTCGGACCAGGGCAAGTGATATTCATGTTGAGCCAATGAATGATCGCGTTCTGCTTCGGTATCGGATTGATGGTGTTTGCCACGTGCGTGACAATCTGCCCAAGCGCATGCAACAAGCAATGCTTGCTAGATTAAAACTCATGGCGGGTGTGAATATTGCAGAGCGTCGAATACCCCAAGACGGTCGTATCAAGATGACTGTTGATGAAGACGTTGTTGATTTTCGTGTCAGTGTCTGCCCCGCGTACCACGGTGAGTCAGTGGTGCTTCGTATTTTGCGACCTGATTCGGTGCGTATTGGTTTAGAGAATTTGGGTTTTGAAAGCGATCATCTTCAGACATTCAACAAGATTATTCGCCGGCCCAACGGTATCTTCCTCGTAACGGGGCCAACTGGTTCTGGCAAGACGACGACGCTCTATTCTGCGTTAGATATCTTGAATCGCCCTGATCGTAAGATCATCACAGCTGAAGATCCGATTGAATATAGTTTTGCTGGTATCAACCAGTGTCAAGTGCGTGAGCAGATTGGCCTGTCTTTCTCATGGATTCTTAAGTCCATGCTTCGCCAAGCGCCGAACATTATTCTGATTGGTGAAATTCGTGACCGGGAAGTCGCGGACATTGCTATTCAGGCAGCATTGACAGGTCACTTGGTCTTTTCAACGTTGCATACCAATGACGCGCCTTCAGCCATGACGCGTCTGATTGATATGGGTGTGAAGCCATACTTGGTGGCGAGCTCAATTCAGGCAGTCATGGCTCAGCGATTGTTCCGCGTGCTTTGCGATCATTGCAAGGAGCCCGATACCGATGTACCTCCAAAGGTGGCAGAGTTGGTTGGTCTGGAGCCAGAAGACCTTCGGTCAGGTGCCATTTGTAAGCCTGTCGGATGTGCCAAATGTGGCAAAATCGGCTTCCGAGGCCGGCGGGCCCTGTTTGAGTTAATGAAATTGAATACGGAGATTCGAGAATTGGCCTTCCAGCAGGGTACTGTGGGAGATATCCGGGCTGCGGCGATTCGTTCTGGTATGCGAGAGCTCGTTGAGGATGGCAAGATGAAGATCTTGCGAGGCGAAACGACGCCGGTCGAGGTCGCGAGGTTCGCGCAGGCTGATAGTCTGTTAGAGGCAAATATCGACGTCTGAGTTCTCTTGAGAGCCAGAGACGCTGGAGTCACTTATGTCAACCATTCAGATAGATCGTCTTCTCGACACAGTCATTCGTCAAAATGCATCGGACTTGCACTTGACGGTGGGGCGTAAGCCAACCCTGCGCCTCAATGGTCGTTTGCGGAACCTTGATACGAAGGTGCTCGACAATGATGACTGTGTTGCGCTGATGAAGTCTATTACGCCCGAAAGAGCTCAGCAGGAATTACAGGAAGATGGGAGTTGTGACTTCGGTTTTGCCTATGGCACTGAGGCTCGCTTTCGTGTTGCTATTTTTCGTCAGCGTGGCGCACTGGCGCTCGTGCTTCGATTGATTCCAAATAAACTTCTGAGCTTCGATGATATTGGCCTGCCAGACATTGTTAAAGAGTTGATCCGACGCCCGCGTGGATTATTTATCGTGACTGGGCCAACCGGTTCAGGTAAGACGACATCGCTAGCGACGATGATTGACTTTATTAATGACAATTTAGACCGGCATATTGTGACCGTTGAAGATCCAATTGAGTACTACCACTATCACAAGCGAGCGGTACTCAATCAGCGTGAAGTTGGTGTTGATGTGCCGAGCTTTGCTGAGGCATTGCGTCGTGTGCTTCGTGCCGACCCCGATGTGATTCTCGTCGGTGAAATGCGTGACCTCGAGACGATTGAGGCGGCAATCCGTGCGGCAGAAACGGGCCACCTTGTTTTTGCAACGCTTCACACCACAGGGGCAGCGGGCACCATCACGCGTGTGATTGATGCTTTTCCAGTGAATCAGCAGGCCCAAGTTCGTGTGCAGCTATCGACGTCGTTGATCGCGGTACTGAGCCAGGTGCTCTTGGCTCGTTGTGACAAAGATGGACGTGTGGCGGCCTATGAATTTCTGGCTGTCACGCCAGCTATTGCCAACCTCATCCGTGAGAACAAGACCTTCCGAATTGATTCAGCCATCCAGACGGGCCGTAAGTTTGGAATGCAGTTGCTTGATGACCACCTCTGGAAACTCTATGGCAAGGGCATGATTGATGCTGATGAAATGATCGATAAGGCGAAGGATCCTGGTGATTTATCTGAGAAGGTTCACCGATCTGGAAATCGGGTTGGTCGCACTGAATATGATGCTGAGGCCGAACCTACGGGCTAGCCAGTATTGTGGGTAACTGCCTTCAGGCAACCTGGATAGCGGCTTTTTTTGTCTAACATCAACCCCTCTTTTAGCCTCTAAGGGGCACTTTGCATCTTTATTGAGGCGTGTTTTTAGGTCTTTAAATAGAGCCCGTTTTTCTGGATAAACTGTCGGTTGAGGATTGTTGCCGGGGGCAAATTGGTTGCAGAACTTAAGTGTCCGAACAAAAAATACCGCCTCTTTCTCTTGTTGAGGTCGATAGAGCTGTCATATTGAGCGTATAGCTAGTAGGTGGGATCGGGGCGTTGGCAGTTGTGGATAGCTGCTGGCTTAATCAGAGGCGGGATTTTCCGGCCTCGTTGGGCACCGAGTTGACTTGACCTACGCGAGGTCATCAGGCGGGCCCATTGTTTTCGGTGGCTCATTATGGCCGCCAGTGTAAGCACTCACTGTTTGCACAGGATGCAGGAGTTTCTCGTGGCAAAAACCACAGCATCTCAAACAGACACCGTTAAGGTCAGCGAGCTTAAGGGACGTCGTATTGGGCGTGTCTTGACCAAGCTGGGCAAAGTCACGCGCGAGCAGGTGCATGAGGCATTGTCCGTTCAGCGTGCTCGTAAGGAGAAGGGTGATAAGGCGCTCCTGGGTGACTTACTTCAAGAGATGGGCGTCATCACAGCGGATGATGTTTTAGCAGCCGTCGCAGGCCAGGCCGGGATGCGAATGGTCAATATTGAGATCGATGAGATTTCAGCTGAGGCGATTGAAGCGCTGCCAGTGGAAACGGCCAATACCTATCAGATTATTCCTCTGTCATTTAATGAGGCGACGCGACAGATTTCGATCGCGATGAAGAGTCCAGACAACTTTCGCGCGGTTGATGACCTGCGTTTGTTGATGGGATTCAAAGTGGATGCAGTGGTGGCACCAGCAAGCCAGATTGATGCGGTGCTGGAAAAATTCTACAGCGAGCAAAAGGCATCGATGGCCGACATGATGGCCGAGCTCGAAGGAAGTGATGAGCTTGCGGTATTGGAAGGTCGGGGTGATTCCATCGACCTGGAAGTGCTCGCAAGCGCTGCAGAAGATAACAAGGTTGTTCGTTTACTCAATATGGTTTTGCTGCAAGCCATTAAGGACAAGGCATCGGATATTCACTTTGAGCCCTTTGAAGAAGAGTTCAAGATGCGTTACCGCATTGATGGTGTTCTTTACGAGATGATTCCTCCGCCGCAGCACTTGGCGCTGCCAATTGTGTCTCGCATTAAGGTGATGGCCAATCTCGATATCGCTGAACGGCGGCTTCCGCAGGATGGTCGTATCGAGTTGGTGGTTAATAATCTTCCAATCGATCTACGTATCTCAGTATTGCCGACCATGTTTGGTGAGTCAGTCGTGATGCGTGTGCTCGATCGTTCGAATGTGCAGTTGAGCCTCAATAAGATTGGGCTGCGGGATGACGAGTTAGAAGAGATGGAAGGTCTGATCCGCAAGCCAAACGGAATTGTCTTGATCACTGGGCCAACCGGCTCCGGTAAGACAACGACCTTGTATGCGGCGTTGACGGAACTCAATGAGGCCGATACGAAGATTCTTACTGCTGAAGATCCTGTGGAATATGACATTGATGGCATGATTCAGTGTCAGGTGAATCTTGATCAAGATCTCACATTCGGCCGTTTGCTTCGCTCCTTCTTGCGTCAAGATCCAGATATTATTCTGGTGGGTGAAATTCGTGACCTTGAAACAGCGCAAATTGCTATTCAGGCTGCGTTGACGGGCCACTTGGTGTTTTCAACGATCCATACCAATGATGCGCCATCTTCAGTGCTCCGGCTGGTTGATCTCGGCGTCGAAAAATTTCTGTTGACGGCAACAGTTGAAGCGATTGTGGCGCAGCGATTGGTGCGTCGTGTATGCATCGCTTGTAAGGAAGAATTTACGCCAACAGATGAAGAGCTCTTGGAGCTCGAACTGCGGCGCGATGCTGTTGAAGGTCGGACCTTCTTCCGCGGCCGTGGCTGTGAAGCGTGTAATAACAGTGGTTACAAGGGTCGCTTGGCAATCTTCGAGATCATGCCGCTGGATGACAAGATTCGTAACATGATTATGGCCGATGCATCGACAGCGGTATTGCGTGAAGAAGCGCGTAAGCGAGGCATGCGTACGTTGCGTGAATCGGGGCTCTTTGCCATCTTTGAAGGGCAAACAACGATTGATGAGGTCGTCCGCGAGACGATTGTTGAAGAATAAACCTTTGGGTGGATGGTTGGGTCTCGCCTGTTGAAAGACAAGCATGATTCAGCCGTGTTAGGTCAGGAGACGACAGGTATGCCAACCTATCAGTATGAAGCATTGAACTCTGCAGGTAAGCCAGAATCTGGCTCCATTGAAGCGTCGTCGAGTGAAGAGGCGATTCAACGCATTCGCCAGCAGGGACATTTTCCCACCTCTGTGCGCGAGCAAAAAGTCAAAGGTGGCAAGGTTGGTAAGAAGAAGGGTGAGCCTAAGAAGAAAGGCAAGAAAAAGAAAAAAGGCGAATTTTCGATCAGCATTTTTCCTGTCAGCGGTAAGAAGCTTTGTCTCTTTACACGACAGCTTTCAACGTTGCAAGATGCTGGTCTTCCCTTATTGCGGTCGCTGCAGATTCTCGAATCACAGGAGAAGCCTGGTCAGCTCAAATCTATTTTGGGCGCGATTTGTGAGGATGTGGAAGCTGGTTCAACGCTTTCAGATGCAATGGCGAAACACCCGCGTGCCTTCAATCGACTTTATTGCAAGATGGTCAATGCTGGTGAAATTGGTGGTGTGATCGACATCATTCTTCAGCGGCTGGCCAACTTTATGGAAAAGGCCCAACGCTTGAAGCGTCGTATTATTGGCGCTTGTATTTATCCTGCAGTGGTCATCTTTATTGCGGTCGCGATCGTGATGGGCATCATGTATTTTGTGATTCCAAAGTTCCAAGAGATCTTTTTGGACTTCGATGTGCCACTTCCGAAGCTGACGCTCTTTATGATTGATACAAGTGCTTGGGTGGTAGGGAATCTCAGTGAAAACCAGCTTGTGCCGGGCTGGATTATTGTCGTTGGCTCGCCATTTATCTTGTGGGTTCTTTTGTTTTTAGTACGGAAGACGCGCCATGGTCGCGCTATTACAGACCAGATCCGTCTGCGCTTGCCGCTTTTTGGAACCATTATTCGCAAGACTGCTGTGGCTCGCTTTACGCGAACGTTGGGCACCTTGATTTCTGCTGGTGTGCCTATTCTTGAAGCGATCATGATTACCCGAGATACCTCTGGAAATCATGTGTATGAAGTCGCACTGACGAATGTGCATGACTCTATTCGTGAGGGTGAAACATTTGCGGGGCCACTTCGTGAAGCGAAGGTCTGTGACCCAATTGTCGTGAATATGATCGATGTTGGTGAAGAGACCGGTGATCTTGATGTCATGCTTAACAAGATTGCAGATAACTATGACGAAGAGGTTGATGTGGCGGTTCAAGCGCTGCTTAGCCTTTTGGAGCCGCTGATGGTGGTGGTTCTTGGTGGCATCGTTGGCACCATTGTTTTGGCACTGTTCTTGCCATTGGTGAACATGATTGAATCGGTATCAGGCCGTACGGGCGGTTGATGTGTACGACATGAGGAACATACGCGTGAGACATCGTCGAGCATTTAGTTTAGTGGAGCTGCTTATTACAGTGGGCTTGATCATTGTGGTCGCCACACTGGTGATTTATGTGAGTTCTGCGGCTCGGCGTACAGCCCAAGAGGCCAATACCCAGGCGCTGATGACGTCAATCTCACAAGGATTGACGCAGTTCAAAAATGACACCGGTTATTACCCGCCGGTACTGAACGATGACCGAAGTCTCATGCCTGCTTTTTCAAACAGTGGGTTTGACCCCTTTATGAGTCCGTCGGTTGATGATGATGATTATGGCGACGATCGCCAGCAGTGGTATTCAGAAACAACGCTGGCCGAATATTTGCTGGGCTATGGTGGCTATAACCAAGATGGCTATGGCAAATATTATCTAAACGGCAACAACCAGCTCCCCGTACGTCCCAAAGAGAACCCGCCACTTGGCATTCGCCATCCGGGGCCTGATGGTGTCTGGGGGGCGCAGCGCTATGGCAATGGGTCGCTCGTCGATCGCGACCCTGATGTTAATCCTAGCAATCTCTACCGCCAGCAAGAGCTTTCTGGGCGTGTGCTCGGTCCCTACATCACGCTCTCTGATGAGCGGCTGGTTGGCATGCTGACAGCAAATGGCAAGGTGCTCTTTCCAGGTGACCCTGGCTACAGTGACAATGGTCCCAAAGCCATTGCTGATTACTGGGGCAATGCGATTCGCTATTACCGCACGCCGTATGCTGGCACTGACCCTGGCACAAAGTTACATGAAGCGCCCGGCGCTGAATTTACGCCGTCACTTTCAGATGTGGTGGTACTGCGTCCACAGTCAATTGTTGGAGGTCAAGTGATCGATTCGCAAGTGCTCGATGCCAATGGTGAAGGCAAGGCGCTGCGACAAACCCGTTCGGCAGATTTTGCACTCTTTTCACGGGGCGCTGATCAAGCCGTTGATGAAGATCGCCGTGTCGATGAAGAAGAATTCAATATCGATAACCTCGTGGAGATTGGTCCATGAGGTATCAACAGCGTCATCGAAGCCACGGCTTTACCATGATCGAGTTGATCGTGGTGATTGTCATTATTGTGATTGTGGCTGTGGTCACGGCATTGAGCTTTAGCTCTGTTTCTCGCAACGCGCGTTTGACGGGGTCGATTACCACCGTCAAAGGGGCGCTTGGCAAAGGGCGCGCTTTAGCGATGGAACGAAACGAGTGGGTCGTGGTGGCTTTTCGGCCGGTGCCTGATCCGAGCGAGCCGGCGCTGATCAATGAAGATGATGATGACTATCTTTCTGATGAGCAGGAAAAACGAGCCACCCGTACTGAAATTCTCTTTGGTCAGTTTACCGGTGAGACCGGAACTTGGAGTCCATATTGGCCACCAGAAGATCAGCAGGGCTTGCCCCCTCAAGATCTTTACCAGGGCAGTAGTAGTACGCTTGACGATCGTTATGTTGAGATTCCCGGCGCCGAGCGCTATGTGCTACCGCGCGGTATTAAGGTGGCCGGTATTGATTATTACAACTCGACGGCTGCAAACGGCGGCATGGTCTGGGCCACGGGGCCTGAGCTGAAGGATGTGCCGGTTGATGAACTGGACAATATCGATTTCGGCGCCCACCGGTGGTTCATGGTCGGCGTGATGTTTGCCCCCGATGGCACTGTGCGAACGAGAAACAATCAATCTGATGGCCGGTATCTTTGGATGGACTTCAACAACAATGGTTGGCAAGAGCAGGCCAATTCGGGCGTTAGTGGATTTCTCTTTCTGCATCCTCAGGATGAGCCGCGTTTGAAATTAACGATGATCTTGGGTGTCTATGACGGCGAAGAAGCACGTGAACTGCTTTTAGACCCTCTAGACCCAGCCTCTTTTGAAATTAACGAACTCATCGGGCCTAACGGCTATATCAGTGAGAACGTGGACCCACTGTATTTCAACCGCTTTAGTGGAGTGATCATGGAATGAGACTTCTGCTTATGAAAACAAAACGCGGCAATGCGACGCGCGGTATGTCACTGGTTGAGTTGATGTTGGCCATCGGCATTTTGGGCGTGGGCTTAATTTGTATCGCTGCGGTCTTTCCCGCTGGCATTCGCCAAACGGATGAAGCCGTTGATGATGTGATGGGGCCAATTGTGGCCAACAATGCGCTGTCGGTGATTCGCAGTAAGGTCAAGCCTGAAATGTTTGGCACTCGTGAGGAGGTCGCCGATTTGGCCACTGGCTTTGAGCCACCAACGGCAAGCGGTGATTGGTTCTGGCGCCGACCAGCGTTGTTTGATCCAGCGGATGCAGAGGGCACTGTCACTGTGGATTCCAGCTTGCCAGCAAGTGGTTCGCTGACCCATGGAGCGGGCGCGGTGCATGTGTTTGTTAATTCTTCTGTGGCGCCGGTAGATGGCTTTGATGTCGATGAGGCTACTTTGGGCGTGATGCCCTATAACACGCAACTCAATGATGATAACGTTCCTTCAGCAGTCATTTTGACCCAGGGTGAGCGCTGTTACCCGATGGCCGATCAGCTTGACGGCACCAATGCAGGGCTGGGGTATTTCGGTGAAGTGAACCCCGAGCAATTCTTGCCGCCGCGACCGCGCTATCGGTGGGATTGCATGTTCCGCCGCCATGACGGCAAGGTGCTGGTGGCCATCTTTGTTTACCGTGTGATTGATCAAGCCCAGGGATCGCGTGCCTACTGGTCGCAGAGTGATGGCGAGGACATGGGTGTGCGTCATCTGAATCTTGAAGAGGTGCAAGCATCTATTCCAGCGGTCAGTCGTCTGAAGCTTTCAGAGGTCATGTCTGATGCAGCTAGTCCAGCCTACGCCAAACTGCGTGAGGCCTTGGAACCAGGGCAGTGGCTCATCGATCAGAACAACATTGTGCATCGCCCGCTGAACGGTTGGGTGGATAGTGATGATGAGCGTTGGTGTGAGTTTCGGTCGCCGATTCCAATTGGCGGTCCAGCGCGCGTGAATCACTATAAGGATGGTGACCCTGACCTTGGGGCTGTGACCAACCTTTGGTACCTACCGCTTGAAGTTGAAGTACAAGATGGTCAAGGCAGTCGCTTTGTTGATGTGGTGCCCGTGTATGCCACGGTGCGAGAGCTCTAATGCGAAATAAGAACCCACAATCTCATGGTCGCCGCTTTGTGATCACAGGCCGCGGCTTTACCTTGGCAGAGCTCTTGGTGGCTGTTGCTATTTTTGTCTTGATTATTATTGCCGTGGGCCAGGTCTTTTCTGCGGCCTCGACCATCTCTGGTGTTGGTGATTCGACCAACGATCTCTTGCAAGATTCGGTGGCCATTGAGCGACAAATTCGTGATGACATTGATCGCATCAGTCATAATGGATTTTTGGCAATTCATTCAGTGGCCATCCCCAATGACATCAACGTGGCCATTACTGGCAAACTGCTTGATCCTGGCCGGCCACAAGAGGCGCCAATTCGCGCCGATCAACTGGTCTTCTTTGGCGAGGGAAACTTTCCAAGTAGCACACTTCAATTGATGGATGATGCGTCGGCAACGCAAACAAATCCCACCGACTTGTGGGCCGCAGGTTCAGCAGCCCGCATCTATTACGGTCACGCATTTCAAATACCATCTTCCAAAGATGCGGATCTACCGACTGTAAGTTCTGTTCAATACACCTATGATCCAAATCCTGATGCGGTCATGACCCCATGGATGACAGGTGATGTTGCTCAAGTGAGAACGCGGCATTCACGTTCCGGAGATAGTAATGGCGATATCTATACCTTCAGCGATGCAGGGGTGGCCGATGCCAGTCAGCCCGCGGCGACCGATTGGATTTTGAGTCGCCAGGCAGTGGTGCTGGCTGATGACGATGAGTCACCGCCGGATGATGACGATAAGACGTTTTTTCAGAACCTCTTCCGTACTGCGAAATCAATCTTTAAGGATCAAACAGTAGCGGGTATCACGCCACAAGTGCGCGATGGGCGACATGACATCGCCGCCACCGAGCTTCCAGAAATCCGTGCCTTGGTAACAGAAGACCCGCAAACGGGTCGGCAGCGGTTCTTGCTTGATCAGCAGCAGTTCATCAGTGATCAGGCGGTCTACTGGCCCCGCGCCGAGCGCAAGCCGCCCAGCACCAGCTCGCTTGACCAGGCGCTGAGTAATCATGTGCTAACGGGTGGATGTAGTGAGTTCATTGTCGAGTGGACGTATGACGATTTGGCGGGCAGCGCTCAAGATGAGAACAACGGTTCACAGTTGTACGGGCCACGGCAGCCGGCCGATCGACCAATTCGTTGGTTTGGTCTCAGCGATGCGCAGGTCGCCTCACTGACAGGTATTGATAATTTGAGCGAGCAAGAGCAGCGGCGCGTCTTCCGCGGTGTTGGTAACTATCGTGATCTTCCGCTCGAAGAGCAAGCAGAAGTATTGACCCCAGAAACAGAGGGGGTTTTTCAGAAAGTGGTCTACCCAGCTGAGCCAGACTTTGGCGGCTTTGGTGGACAGGCACCATACCGGGAGTATTGGGCCATCTTTGGTTACAACCAAAATGGCGCCTTTGATACTGTTGGCAACCTTCGCCAGGATTTTGTTCCATGGCCGACGGCCTTACGTATCACCATGGTGCTCAATGACCGGCAGAAGAATCTTGAAGGGGGGCGGATCTTCCAGTTCATCGTGGAGCTACCTGAGAAATGAATACCCAGAAGTTCATCACGATAAGCGAGGTGACGCAATGAAGTACATCGACTTACCAATTCGTTTAACCGATCGTCGCCAATGGCGCGGCAACGCCATGATTTTGGTGGCCGCGATGTTGACGTTGCTGGTGATTATGGCCACCGCCTATATCTCACGCACTCGGGCGACGCGCTCCACCGCGGCCGCTCACCAGAGCGCAGCCCAAAGAGAGGGCGCCGGCGAACATGTTGGCGCCATGCTGGCTGAAGAGTTGGCCCAGGCCCTGTTTGCGCGGCCACTGGCTGTGCCAGAAGGTGGGTTCTCTTTTGATGCTGATGCTGACAACTATGTTGGCAATTCTAATAATGCTCGAATTCAATCAGGTGCTCAGCTTGTGGGTGATGGCACTGGCTTTCCCCAGCCTGGTGCGGTGGGGCCTGACGATCGCGGTGGCCGCTACAGCGCCGATCGCTGGCATCCGTTTAATCACGCGCCCATGCATGTGGCCCCAGTGACCAACTTGCCCGACGATAATGGCGTGATCTTTCCGCCGGTAGGTCCTCGTAACGCGATCGGCAACCCCGGCTTTGGTGATAGTCGCTGGCTGCGCTCGACCGAGCCGCTGCGCTGGGCCAGTAATTGGCAGACCACCGGTCAGACCAGTGAAGATCTCAATGCCTTTTCACACTGGAAGCACATGACCTATCTGGCCCGGCCCGACAATGGTTGGCGTCTTTGCACAGACATTTCAAATGTGGGGCCGCAAACCACGCTGATGAACTTGAACTTGCCCGTGGAGCAATGGCTGCCGACACCACCGGGTGGTGTCAGTGATGAGGGGTATGCGCTTTTAAACAGCACTTCAGGTAATGCCACCCTCAATACCACGCCCGATCCGAACAATCCTGAGCAAACGCTCTTTGATGCTGCCTGGGATAACTGGTTTAGTGGTAACACAGTGGCGATCGATCAAAGTGGGGCCCTTGCTTACGCCGATCCTACCTTGGCGCCACCCAACCACTATGACCTCAGCGATCTTGATGGTGATGGCAACAACTACAACTTCCGTGACCGTCCTGAAGCGGCGTACGCCAAGTTTGACACGGCGGGCAACATCAACTGGCGCTGGTATGTTGAGCGTCGATTGAACGATACTGATGGTGATGGCTTTACCGATTCCTTTTGGTGGATTCCACCGCTGCCGATCAAAGATGGGGTGCATCATGTGGTTGGCGTTTCAGTCGTTGATCTCAGTGGTAAGCTGAACCTCAACACCGCGACGATCTTCCGTCGCAATGAAGATTCGCGATATCAAAATGATGCGGGCTTTGTGCTTCCCCAAGCGACTGCAGGGCATACCCCAGCTGATGTGGCGTTGGTTGGACAAGAAGTGCCGCCGTTAATTCATAATGGTGGCGGCGGATTTCCACAGCAAGGTGGTGGAAATATTTCGCAGGAAGAGATTACTTCTTCAACGGGTAGTTTTAACTGGAATACAGGTTTCTTTGACACCCCCATGAACCAACCTGGTTGGTTTCAAAGGCAGCCCGTGGATAATGCCGAGCGATGGGTTGAATACTCTGGTGGCGGTAATGGGCATCAAGTGATTTGGCCACATCTAGAGTGGTATGCCAACACCGATGGGGTTCCGACTGACGGTATGCCGCGCTGGCGTCTGTTTGGCAACTACACTGATGATCCGTTCCTTGAGCTCTTTGGTCTCAACGGCAACCTTGATTTCTGGGATGAAGCGTATGACGACACACAGAACTCAGAAATTCACCCTTGGGCGACACAGCAAGGGCGGTTGCGCTATTGGAACCTCAAAGGCAGTCGCCCTGATGATCCACTGGCAGGTTTGACCAACCTTGATCTCAGTGAAGAGCTTGAGTTAGCAGCGTATCACGGCCAGAATCGGCCTTATCAATTTTCAGAGCTGGAGAACTACACCCACTGGGAGGGACCTAGTTGGGCACAAATTGGACCACTGCGAGGTCGTAATAATCGAGCGGAAACAAGTGAGGGCCTCGGTCAGCTCAGTAACCAGCAGTTGGTCTTTGATAATCGCCGCAAGCTCACTGGCTATAACGGCGCTCGCAATGATGAATTGCCAGCGTGGCTGCGCTTCTCAAAGCGTCGTCCCAATCTCTTGACCCCTGATCAGTGGGATTATCCCGACGCGATTGAAGGAGCCAGTGAATTTCGCCGCGTCATGAACGAGTTTGATGATCAGCGCGGTTGGAAGCTTGACCTGCGCGAAGATCGTTTTCCCAACGGAGAGAGCCGGCCCCGGCTTGATAATGATCCTACTACTGGTTACTTGTCACTCTCGCAGCGTTTATCGCCAACCTTAATGATGGCTTTGACCGATGGTCCTGAGATGACCTTTGGTGCCGGTGCTTTTGGCGATGATCTTGATCCAGCCGCGCCGTACCACAGTTACTTTGGCGTGTATAACAGCGTTACAGATGAGGCCTATCGCAATACCCGTCGTTTGGCGGCCGCCTATGCTGCTAACATTTTGCAGTGGCGCGACAGTGACCAAGATCTCAAGTTAGTCGAAGCGGTACCGCTGCCAGATGTTGGCTTGCATCAACCCGAGTTGTATGCCGGTGGTAGTCAACCTGTTGATACCAATCAGATGCAGATGAACAATCGCTACTTCCTGGGCGTGGAGCCTCAGCCGTTCTTGCTAGAAGCGTTTGTGGCCCATGTGCATTCCGCGCAAGAGATACCCGAGCGAGATGAGCTTGGTATTCCTTACCGAGATGAAGACCAAGAAGCCAATACCGTCTTCGAGAATCCATATGGTCCTTGCGCCAATGGCACTGGTGGTTCAGCCACTCCACAGTCAACACCGGGTCCCAACGATCCGAATTGGCAAAGCACGATTGTGGTGGTTCAAATTGCCAACCCCTTTGATGTTGCTATTGACCTTTCTGATTATGTGATTGATGTGTTTGGTCAAGAGTTTGAAATAGCTGATTTGGTTGGGACGCCAACCGCAGACACGACTCAACAGCCAGCCTTCTTAGCCGAGCAGCTCTTGTTGCCACCTGGTACGCCTGAAGCGCCGTATACGGCGGTCTTCTATGCCATGGATGAAAATATCAGCCGAATAGTTCAGCAGGGGGCCAGTGCTGAGAGCTCTGAGCAAGATCCACTGGAACAACCGTGGATCGACTTCCTTGATCTCAAGGTGAAGCCCATTTGGACCAACGCGGTACAAGCGCCGACAGCCGGCTCGCCGGTCGTCGACTTGCCTTCTTATGACTATGACGATCCTAACAGCACGCCAACACTGCAGCCACTGGGGCCGCAAGGCCAAATGCAGGGGTCACTGGTGGTCAACGTGAACCGTGTACATGAAGAGCTCTTGTTGCCACCAGCATGGCGCACCTATCGCTGCTGGTATGACGATGAACTTGACAGTGTGGCTTCGCCAACAATTCAGCTCAAGCGTTATGTGGCGCCGATTCCCGTCCAGCAAGATGTGCCCGGTTCAGGTGGGCAGCAGCAAGCCCCGCCACTGGTCGTGGTTGATCGGCTTGATGACCCAAGTTGGAGCTATACCGGTGGCAATACACTGAGTTATGACTTTGATGAAACCTTTGCCGGTGCCATTCATGAGATGGGTGAAGACGTTGGTCAAATTCTGCAGGATGCCCCAACCCTGCCAATGAACAGTTATTTGAATCCCAATCAGTCACCTTCGCCTTATGAGCCTTCTGGGCTGACGCTTGATCAAAAGAACGATGCCGATCGTTTTACCCATTGGACACAGTGGGTGCGGGCTTCACGCAGTTGGGGATACGACCGTGATGGCAATGGTACGTATGATCCTGATGAGCGTAACCCGCGTTATGTCTTTGCTGATCGAGTGATTACCAAGCCAGCTCAAGTCACCGTCGATGTACCAGATGCTTCGGGGGCGCCGGTTGCGTACAGCGATCTTTCCTTCTTTGACGGTGAATCCGGTATTCCCAATCAAAGTCAAACAGGCAATGATGCTGCAGGGGATCCACTAAGCGGTTTGAAAGGTGGCCAGCGCTTCAACATGACCGAGGCGCCTGATGATGCGAATTTTGAAAATGGTCTGACAAACCCACGTGAAGCCTGGTTCCTTCGTGACTACTGGCCTGCCGGAGCAGGCGTTGATTTGAACGGGGCTCAGTCGCTCAGTGCGCGCAAGCCAACCTTCTTCAACTTCGCGATCGAGAAAACACCTGTGAGTGAGTTTGATCCGGAAGATGCAATCACATGGTCCATTCCCGATAAGGGTTGGTATGGGCAAGCTCAAGCCTCATCTGGTGGTACGGGTGAACCGCCTGAGTTCTCTCAAGAAGCGACCGTGGAGGATCTGGAGAGCGATGAAATTGAACTAGAACTGACCGGTAACTTTGATCGTTCCGCCAGCCGCTATTGGTATCCCATGCAAATGTTGCAGAAAGACTGGAACTTTGAGCAGGTTGGTGAACTCAACAACGTGTGGCTCTTTGGTCATGAAATTGCCATGCGCAATGGAACTGACTACGCCACCACCTTGACGACCTTCTCAGAGTTTATGAGTCGAGAAGAAGAGGATCTCACTGGCGCCGATGCCCAGGTGAACCGCCTGCGCGTCAAGCCGACGTTCAGTGGCACACCAGCAGATGATATTAGTCCTGCTCCAGCCTATAACTGGGGCGCTAATGCCGGCACTATTGGCGGCGCCTCAAATGTGCTTGACCCAACCGATCCGCGCTGGCAACAACCAGTGGTGCCCATGGGCAGCCGTGTCTTTGATGCCTTTGTCTGTGACGGGCTTGGTGAAGTCTATGACATCAACAATGACTTCAAGGTGGATCAGATCGATCGTCAGGAGATGGCCGATTTTCGTTTCTCTAACGCCAATGGTTTTACTGGCAAGTCGACGCCGGGTTTGGTCAATGTCAATACCGCCACTGTTGAAGTGCTGCGAGCATTGCCGAACATGTTTAAGGCGGTCCACATGGACTACAATGAGAAGTTAGATACCTGGGGCTCAGCGGCTGTTGATATGAACCCCCGTGTCGGTGTGCCTGAGTCCATTATTCATTACCGTGATTTACTTGGCGGAGCCAACATTGTGGATATTGGTAGTGGGCCGGAGATTGGTACTGATGAAACCGGCTATCGCAATGGCCCCTGGTATCACACCCGTGGTACGCGCTGGCGCAGTCCTGCAGGACTCGGCGGTACAGAGCCTCTGGTCGATAACATGCGCGATGAGCCAGGTATTACTTCGATTGGTGAATTGCTTTTGCTTGATCGCCCTGGGGCCAGCCCCTTTGGTGGTAGCCATGACTTTGATGGTTTTGCATTCAACTATTCTGCTGACGCCAGTTGGACACCCGTGGATCGCTATTTGAGTTCTGATGGCTACCGTATTGGCTTTGCAGCGTTGGACCCATTCCGTGTCAATGACACACAGCTCGGTGGTGGTTTTAACGATACTGATGGTGATGGTCTTCCTGATGCCGATACAGGCCCCATGAGTTCTATGGATGGTTTGCCAAGTTACAGTCGTGGTTCACTTGGCGCCTATCTCTCGACCGACAGGCAGACCACACATGACCCCTATGCCAATGGATCAGCGTCTGGCCAGGAACAGTACCTGGGCGATCGTGTCTCCAGTGACAGTGAAGAGGCCAACTTGCTGTTCTCGGGCATCTCGAATCTGATTACCACACGAAGTGACCTGTTCTTGGTCTACTTCAATGTGCGTGGCTTCAAAGAGACCCGCTACCCAGACGGTACGATCGGCTGGGACGCCACCAATAAGGATGCCATTGTTGATGAAAGCCGTTGGGTCATGATCGTCGATCGCAGTGAGGTCGAGTCGCCCAGCGACGAGCCGCGTATTCTTCTTTTGGAGCGTGTCGACAACTAACCGGCTGGGGGTATCTTCCGCCCAGCAGTAAATTTACAACCGCCGCGCCCCGTCACGCTCATCCGCTTCGAGCTGCGGGGCGTGGTCTTTTTTGGTTGGTCAAGAGGCGCTGACTGAGGCGTGTGTCAGGTGGGGTTGATTCTGTCAGGCGTAGCCGAGTTGGTGTTCTTTGGGTACGCTTTAGCAGCCATGTTGATGACACTCGCCACTGAATATGTTGACATTCTCCTCGCCGCATTTGGGCAGATGGCTTCTGAGCACTCTGAGCAAATGATGGAGGCCACCCGAGCGCAGCAAGAGGCTTCGGGTGTTGTTCAAACACCCATTCCCGGCGAAAAAGTTGAGGCGCTTACCAGTGTGGGGGCGGCATTAGTTCCACAAGGCCTCAGTGAACTCAACAGTGCTGTTGGCGGCCTTGAGTTTGCCTTGGCGGTGGTGGTGAGTCTGACCGCGCTGGCAGCCTGGATCAATGATCGGTTCTTCCGTGTGCCGGCGGCCATTGTGGCTTTGGTGTCTGGCGCGGTGTATGCGCTGGTGACACTTCTTCTCGTAAAAACTGGGGTGGTTGATTCTAATTACCTGAAGAACTTATTAGAGACCTATCAGTTTCAAGATCTGGTGTTGCATGGACTGCTTGGATTTATTCTTTTCGCGGCGGCATTGCAGGTTGATTTAGGCAAACTCAGAAGCGCGGCTTGGGGCATTGCCTACTTGTCAACGCTTGGGGTGGTTATTTTTATATTGCTGTTTGGGACCATGATCTGGTGTGTCATCACGGGCATGAATTACGTCTGGCCAGGCGAGATCAAACCTTTTGTATGGATCGGTTGTATCGTCATGGCCGCGATCATTGCGCCCACTGATGCTGCGGCGGTGATCTCAATTATGCGGCGTGTCAAAGCGCCAGAAAAATTACGTCTGACAGTGGCTGGTGAATCACTGTTCAACGATGCGGTAAGTATTGTGCTGTTTCTCGTAGCTGCCCAGCTGTACTTGTCGACCGAGTCGGTTCATGCAGGTGATATTGCATTGCAGTTGACGCGCGAGCTGGTTGGTGGGTTTGTATTGGGTGGTGTGTTGGCCCTTATTGGCCTCGGTATGCTGCGGAGCACTATTAATTCAAGCACGCGTGTCTTGATTACCTTGGGTATTGTCTTAGCTGGAACTTGCGCTGCCATTGTTCTCAAGACATCGGGACCGTTGGCGATGGTGGTGGCGGGCATTTTGATCGGTGAATTTGCCAAGGGTGGTACGCCCAAATCGCGGCACACGACAGCCAGCTTCTGGGACGTGATCGATCAAGCCCTCAACGGCATTCTGTTTATGCTCTTGGGCCTGGAGTTGCTGCAACTGACTTGGAAGCCTGCGGTGATAATAGCCTCGTTTGTTGTCTTCTGGTTTATTCTGGTGGCTCGTTACTTGAGTTTATGGTTGCCTGGGCTTCTTGTTGGACCCGAAAATCGTTTCTCGCAAGGCCAGCTCATCTTGCTGACCTGGTGTGGGCTGCGCGGTGGGGTATCAGTCGCGTTAGCCCTGGCCTTAGGGTCGGAAGCGGTGATCGCTGGAATGATGGATGGAGAGATGCGTGAGAAATTTGATACCCACATTCATCCATCGATCATCTTGTCTGCTTTTATTTTGGTGACCATGTCGATGTTGCTGCAGGGTCTCACAGCGCCGATGGTGGTGCGATGGGTAGCACGACGCGAAGAAAAGGCTGACTAAGTCAGACTTCTCGTTTATGAGTTTGTTTTGTCGACCCCACCAAAGCGGCGGTCGCGGCTGGCATAATCGCGAATCGCTTTGTGTAAGTCTTCATCGCAAAAATCTGGCCAATACGTGTCAGTGACATGAATCTCGGCGTAGCTGATTTGCCAGAGCAAATAGTTTGAGATGCGATGTTCGCCAGCGGTGCGGATCAGAAGATCTGGATCAGGCTGTCCTGCGGTATAGAGGTGATCTGAAACCAACTGCTCGGTAATTGCGTCACGGTCCAGTTTGCCGCTGGCTACCTTGTTGGCGATGGCGGTGACGGCATCAGTGATCTCTTGGCGTGAGCTGTAGTTGACCGCCAAGTTGAGTGTCAGGCCGGTGCAGTGGCTGGTCGCTTCAATCGTTTCATCGACCGCGGCGAGCACGGCGGGGTCAAGGCCCTCACGGCGGCCAATTTGTTGGAATCGCACGTTGTTGCGGATGAGCTCGTCGCGTTCCTTGGCAAGGTACTCCAAGTACAGCGACATCAGGGCGCTGACCTCTTCGGGCGGTCGCTTCCAGTTTTCAATTGAAAAGGAATACATCGTCATGGTGTCGATGTGCAGGTGCCCGGCTGCGATAATGATGTCGCGTGTGACAGGAGCGCCAGCTCGGTGGCCACTGATGCGCGGCTTGCCATGCTCGAGTGCCCAGCGTCCGTTGCCGTCCATGATGATGGCAATATGTTTGGGGCGCCGCTCCAGCGGCACGTCGGGCAGGGGATCTTGCGCGGGCTCAGTGCGCTGTTGAGAGGTTGGTGTCGAAGCGTTGCTGGGCATATCTGCTCTATGGTAGTGGGTTGCTGATCGCCTTGTTACACAAGCGTGACAATAGATCTCGCTTGGCGGCGTTGAACATCTGAAGGGTCAAACATCTGTTGATTGTAAACCATGCTGATTGGCAAGGAGTCTATCAATGCGCCGTTCTCTGTCTCAAAAGAAGCTTGAAATCCGCTTTGGTCGGTTTTGCGGGTATCCATTCTCTCTCGACGATTGCTTCAGGCGAAGTGGGCCGACGACATTTGTCGGACATTTGCTCCTGATTGGTGTGCTTTGGGGGGCATGGAGCGACCCATTGGTGGCCCAAGATCAGATGACGCCGCTGGCCGAAACCACTGTGGTTGGTGTTGATTATCTTGATGCTGGCGCTTTGGCTCAAGCGACTGGCCCTGAATGGGTCAAGTTGCGTGATCAAGCGCTGTCGCTTGATGCGGTGTCGTTCGAGGCGTTGATCGCCGAGCTTGGCGCGCCAGAGGCGCCACTTGACTACCACGCCACGGCATCACTGCTTCTTGCATGGCAGCGCGCCCCAGAACTGGGCGCCTTTCTGGATGTTGAAATTCAAGCCAATCTCGAGGCTGATGGGTATTTGCCGCGGCCTTACATTCGCGGAATGGAGGGGAAGCGTGCGTTTGTGGTCAGAACACCACCGCCTGGCTTCGATGCGAAATACAGGAAAACACTGTGGTTTGGTACGGGGGCCTACTTGCAAGCGACTAGGCAGGTCAAGCACGATGCGTTTCTATTTTCGCTCGAGCGTCACTGGAAGCGTAACGATTTACCCTCTTATCTACGTGGCATTGAAAGGGTCGAGCCGGAGGGTACGGTAGAAGACAGTGGCAAAGGGGTTGATCAAGATTCTCTCTGGCGTGAAGAGGTTGAGATCTATCTCTTTACGCTAGAGCAACGGCCTTCAGCGATGACAGGGCGAGGTCAGCGACTTATCACACACTACGCGCGGGCGAACCCACAAGACAGCCGTGTCATTCCGGCGCTGAGCCAGGCGATTCTTGCTTGCGATCGCAAGATTTTGTTTGGTGATGATCCCAAGGGTGCAGGCTTGCTTGCTCATCGCCAGCATTGGCCTACCTTGCTGGGCATCGGGACGCGTGAAGCCTACCTTCAAGCGCTGTCGCTGCGGGCGCAGCTGCTTGTTGAAATGACTGCCGCGGGCATTGATATCGCGGCGCTTGATCAAGACCTCAAGCAATCACAGCAGCATGTCTACGATATGGAACGTGAGCACATACAGCGGGCAGCGAATCTAAGTAAGGCTGAGCAGCAAGCGGGCTTGGACAATCTCAAGCAATTACGCGAGGCTCGTTTGGGGCCATCTTATTGGCAGTCGATGGGCAAGCAGATTGAGCGGCTCGAGCAAAAACTTAAGCAGCAAGAAGCATCGCCCGGCCCAGTCGCTGTAGGGGAAGACCAACCCGCAGGCGCAGCCGCAACAGCAAGAACAACAACAGCAACCCTAAGTAAGCAAAAAGCGCTGGCCACATCAGGCGCCGTCGCAAGCCCCCGCAGTAGTGATCAACTACGCGCCGATCATGGTCTGGGTGCGCTCCGGGCCGACACTGACCAGGCCAATGGGGAGCTCTGTCAGCGCTTCAATGCGATCTAAATACGCTTGCGCTCCAGCAGGCAAGGCCGAACGCTCGGTGGTGTGATCGATCTCTTCCTGCCAACCAGGCACGGTCTCGTAAATTGGCGTCGCGCCAATCAGGCCCCGCGCGTCTGGAATGAAACGGTCAGTGGTGCGACCATCTGGCAATTGATAAGCGCTGCAGATTTTCAGCTCGTCAAAACCAGACAGCACATCGAGCAACATCACCGCCAGCTCAGTGGCCCCGCAAACCATCGCCGAATAACGCACGGCGACCAAATCAAGCCAGCCGCAACGACGCGGACGACCCGTGGTGGTGCCATACTCACGGCCACGCTCACGAATGCGCTCGCCAAGTTCGTTTTCCAGTTCAGTGGGGAAGGGGCCCGCGCCAACGCGCGTGGTATACGCCTTCATGATGCCCACCGTGCGATCAAGCAAGTGACCGGCCAAGCCAGTGCCCGCCGGAATACCCAACGTCGAACAGTTGGAACTGGTTACGTACGGGTAGGTGCCATGATCAATATCAAGCAAGCACGCATTGGCCCCTTCAAAGAGCAGGCGTTTGCCTTGCTTGCGATAGTCATTGAGAAGATAGGTGGTGTCGGTAATGCGCTCAGCCAACTGCTGTCCGATTTGATGGTAATGCTCGGCCAGCGCAAAGGGATCCAGTGGGGGGGTCTCGATGCCCAAGGCGGTCAGCTCTGCAGAACGAAGAGCGCAGGTGAGGCGCAGTTTTTCTTCCAGGTAAGCGCGGTCAAGTAGATCGCCAGCGCGGATGGCCGTGGAGCGATGCACTTTGTCGGCGTAAGCGGGGCCGATGCCACGTTTGGTGGTGCCAATCGAAAGATCATCATCACCAGTCTTGACACTGCCAGAGAGATAACTTTCCAGGGCCGCGTCATGTTCCTTGTGATAGGGCATGACCACATGCGAACGATTGGAAAGCATCAGCCGTCCGGTGGTATCGATGCCGCGCCCTTCGATCATGTTGATTTCTTCGAGCAGGGTTTCGGGGTCAACTACGACGCCATTGCCGATGACACAGATTGTGCCCGGTGACAAGATGCCTGAGGGCAGCAAGTGCATCGCGTAGCGTTCCTCACCAATCACGACCGTGTGGCCGGCGTTGGCGCCGCCGTTGTAGCGCACAATGACATCATGCTCGGCCGCGAGCAGGTCAACGACCTTGCCCTTGCCTTCGTCACCCCATTGGAGTCCCACCACGGCTGTATTGTTTCCGGACGTTCTTGCTGTCACCCCGCACCTCACTTGTTAGGCACACTAAAGCGGTTCAGTGGCCCTGGATGGCTCAAAATGACCCAGCGCCTTGACCAAACTAAGTCGCAAAACCGGCCCCGTCAATGCACAAGCTCACTTGAGGGGCTAAGAGCGCTCAAGACCCCCTCCCTGAGCGGCCGATGATGGCTGGCCGGGAGGCTACTTATGACCCATCAGACCGATCAAGAGCGACAGGATGAGCAACGCACTGGAAGTGATCCAGTGGTCTGTATTCGATGCCCCAACCTTGGTTGCCAGCGGGTGCTGGGTATTCCAGAGTCGCATCGGGGCTTGGTGGTGCGCTGCCGCGGCTGTCGCACCCTTTTGAAGGTGCCAGTGGTCCGTTCTGAGCGTACCAGTGCACTGATGCAGGCTTCCTAAGCGGCCAGTCACGATTCTGTCGATCTCTTGCCTATTCATCAAGACAGATGCCGGGTCATGGCTCAGCCCTGACTATGATGCATGGTCGTGGAATGTTCTTCTCAACAACTTGGTTCTGGTTGTCAGCAACAGTCGATGACTGTGGGTGGAATGCTGCTCTCGGTTGACCAGGCGCCCAGTATTGCCGCGTTTCTCAATGAAGCAGATGTGGCCACTGCGAAGGCATCAAGCCTCTACGTGCACATTCCATTTTGCTTTCATCGCTGCCACTACTGCGACTTCTATTCGGTGGTCGATACCCATCGCCAGCATGGCGATTTTGTCGATCGAATGCTCGAAGAGCTGGCGTTCAGCGCTGAACGCTTGGCGCTGCCACTGAAGACGGTGTTCGTGGGTGGGGGCACGCCCACGTTGTTAGAGCCACGCTTATGGAAACGCTTAGGTGCGGCACTTGGCCAACTGGTCGATGATGACACCGAGTTTACGGTTGAGGCGAATCCAGAAACGGTCGAGCGGCCGCTGCTGGAGGTCTTGGTCGCCAGCGGTGTGAATCGCATCAGCATCGGCGCTCAGTCGTTTGATGAGCATTTGCTCAAAGCACTTGAGCGGCATCATGAGCCCGCCAATGTGGGGCGGGCGGTTCGGCTGGCTCGCCAAGCGGGCATCAAGCGGGTGAGCTTGGATTTAATCTTTGCTATTCCCGGTCAATCAATGCAAATGCTTGAGGCTGATCTTGATCAGGCCTTGGCTTTAGAGCCCGAGCATTTGAGCTGTTACGCGCTCACGTATGAACCCAAGACGCCGCTGTTTCAACGGCGCTCGCGGGGGCTGGTTGAACAAGTCGATGAAGATCTTGAAGCGGCGATGTTTGAACTTGTGCAGCAGCGCTTGGCTGAGGCGGGTTATGAACAGTACGAAATCAGTAACTACGCGCGGGGAGCCGCTGAGCAATGTCGGCACAATCTGGTCTATTGGCAGGGGCGCCATTACTGGCCGGTTGGGCCAGGGGCGGCAGGCAATTTGGGTCAATTGCGTTGGCGCAATGCCCCGGCGCTGCCTGCTTACTTAGCAGGTCAGCAGTGGCCGGCCGTGGTTGATGTGGAAAGGCTCGATCGCAAGGGTCGCATTGGTGAGCAGTTGATGTTGGGCTTGCGGCTCAATGCTGGCTTGTCGGCTCAACAGGTGGCATCACTGCTGGCAGATGATCCCATCGGGCAGCAGCGCGTGACCGTCATTGATGATTTCTGTGAGCGGGGTTTGCTTGAACGAGATGCCATCGGATTGCGTTTAACGGAGCAAGGGCGGATGTTGGGCGATGGCATCATGGCGGCGCTGCTTTAGTGGCTCGCGGGCCTCGATAACCTTGCTTGAGGCCCACTAGGGCTTATTTCGCGGGTAGTAGTGCAGGGAGTCTTCCGGTGGGGCCGATGAACAGGCCAGTGAATAACTATGCACATTGACGCCATCATTCGATTAATCCGACCAGGAGATTGGGTCAAGAACCTCTTTGTGGTTCCAGCCTTCTTCTTTGCATTGCCAATGGTGAATCGTGAAGCGATCGCCTCAGGTGATGCGGCGCCTTGGGTTGAGCTGGTGGTCTTGACCATCTTGACCTTTATTGCGTTCTGTCTGGTGGCCTCCTCGGTCTATGCGTTTAACGATGTCTGTGATGCGGCCAGTGATCGCAACCACCCCATTAAACGCAAGCGGCCTGTCGCCGCCGGTGATGTGACGGCCACGCAAGCGCTCAGCATCAGCTTGGTGTTGCTGGTGGTGGGTTTGGTTCTGGGCTTCTTTGTTGGGCTTGGTGTGGGCGTGGTCTTATCGTTGTACCTGCTGCTGCAATGCGCTTACAACGGTGGTCTTAAGCGAATTATGTTAGTCGATACATCTATTCTGGCTGCGGGCTTTGGTTTGCGCAGCGCTGCAGGGGCGATGGCTATTTCGGTGCCGATCTCGATTTGGTTGTTGGGTTGCGTCTTCTTTTTAACCCTCTACCTGGCGTTTACAAAGCGTCTGTGTGATCTTTCAAGTGAAGAGCTGCGTGGTGATGGGAACTGGCGGTCGCCTGCGGGTTATAACAATCGCATCGAACTCAACTGGCTTTTGGGTGTGAGCGCTACCTTGGCAATGGTGGCGTACTTGGTTTACGCAATGTCCGATCACGCAATGGATCTGTTTGGCACCCGAGCCTTTGGCTTTGCGTTGCTGAGTCCACTGATCTTGATTTCAATTCACCGTTTCTATCGTGTTTCAAGTGAGGGACAGACCGATAGCCCACTCGATGCGCTGATGAGCGACATGGTGTTGGCTATTGCAGTGCTTCTCTTTGGCATCGGCATCTTGGTCGTGCTCTACGTGCCTCAGGTGCAAGAGT